>CAIMHL010000128.1 GCA_903840825.1 uncultured beta proteobacterium | reverse complement strand
CTGCTGCTCACCTTCGGCCTGGCCCTGATTTTTGAGGGTGTATTCCGCGAGTTTTACGGCTCCTCCGGCCTGCCCTACGAGCTGCCCCAAGTCTTTCGTGGCGTTTTTGATTTGGGTTTCATGATGCTGCCCAAATACCGTGCGTGGGTGGTGCTCGTCTCTATCTTCCTGTGCTTTTTCACTTGGTACGTGATCGAAAAAACCAAACTTGGCGCTTACCTGCGGGCAGGCACTGAGAACCCCAACATGGTTCGCGCGTTTGGCATCAACGTGCCGCTGATGGTCACACTGACCTACGCTTTCGGCGTGGGCTTGGCTGGCTTGGCGGGCGTGATGGCTGCGCCCATTTACCAAGTGAGCCCTCTCATGGGGTCCAACATCATCATCGTGGTGTTCGCGGTGGTCGTGATCGGTGGCATGGGTTCTATCTTGGGCTCTATCCTCACCGGTCTGGCGCTTGGCCTTATAGAGGGCCTCACCAAAGTGTTCTACGCAGAACTTTCATCCACCGTGGTCTTCATCATCATGGTCATCGTCTTGATGATCCGTCCGGCAGGTCTGTTTGGCCGGGAGAAATAATGTCTAAAGCCACTCGCAACGTTTTTGTGGTGCTATTTATGGCACTGCTGATCGCCCCCTTCGTGGGTTATCCCATCTTCCTCATGAAGGTGCTGTGCTTCGCCTTGTTCGCCTCAGCGTTCAACCTGCTGATCGGCTTCACCGGCCTGCTGTCGTTCGGCCACGCCATGTTCTTCGGCTTCGCTGCCTACGTGGCTGGGCACGCTGCCAAAGTTTGGGGGCTGACGCCTGAGTTGGCCATTTTGGCTGGCACATTCAGTGCGGCCTTCATCGGTCTGGTCACCGGCTGGTTGGCCGTGCGCCGCCAGGGGATTTACTTTGCCATGGTGACGCTGGCGCTGGCACAGATGATCTATTTCATCTGCGTGCAGGCGCCGTTCACTTATGCTGAAGACGGCATACAGAGCATTCCGCGGGGCAAACTCTTTGGCTTGATCGATCTGACCAACGACACAGTGATGTACTACGTCGTGGCGGCCATCTTCATGGCTGCGTTTGCGCTCATTTACCGCATCATCCATTCGCCGTTCGGTCAGGTGCTCAAGTCCTTGCGCGAGAACGAACCCCGCGCGCTTTCGCTAGGCTACAACGTCGACCACTACAAGCTGGTGGCGTTCGTACTGTCGGGCACCCTTGCAGGTCTGGCGGGCGCCACCAAGTCAATTGCCTTTGGCATCGCTACCCTTACCGACGTGGGCTGGCAGATGTCTGGCGAAGTGGTGCTGATGACGCTGCTTGGAGGCATGGGTACTATTCTTGGCCCGAGCGTGGGTGCCGCCGTGATCGTCACCATGCAAAACTACCTCTCAGGCCTGGGCTCGATGGTGTCGATCATCATGGGTGCGACGTTCGTGGTCTGCGTACTGATGTTCCGCCGCGGCATCGTGGGTGAAATCGAACACCGCTTTGGCACTAAAAAGGGCTGAAGTCAACGCCGGTTGCGAGCCGGCATTGTGAGCGTGGGACCCGACCGCAATGGCGGGTTACCCGCAGCCTCTTAGGCTCACATTACATATTGCGCCGGTACTGCCCACCCACCTCAAACAGGCAGTTGGTGATCTGGCCCAATGAGCAGACGCGCACCGCGTCCATCAGCACCTCAAACACGTTTTTGTTCTCGATCACCGCCTGCTGCAAGCGCTTCAGCATAGCGGGCGACTCATTGGCGTGCAGGGCGTGAAACGCCTCCAGGCGTTTGAGCTGGTTTTGCTTTTCTTCGTCGGTGGAACGGGCCAACTCCAGCGTGTCATGCACCGCGTCGCCATGCGGGTTGCGAAAGGTGTTGACCCCGATGATGGGCAACTCGCCGGTGTGCTTGAGCATCTCGTAGTGCATGGACTCGTCTTGAATCTTGCCGCGCTGGTAGCCGGTTTCCATCGCACCCAGCACGCCACCGCGCTCGGCGATGCGTTCAAACTCCAAGAGCACGGCTTCTTCCAGCAACTCGGTCAGTTCCTCAATGATGAAGGCGCCTTGTGATGGGTTTTCGTTTTTGGCCAAACCCCACTCGCGGTTGATGATGAGCTGAATCGCCATGGCGCGGCGCACCGAGTCTTCGGTGGGCGTGGTGATGGCTTCGTCAAACGCGTTGGTGTGCAGGCTGTTGCAGTTGTCGTAAATGGCAATGAGGGCTTGCAGCGTGGTGCGGATGTCGTTGAACTGAATCTCTTGCGCGTGCAGGCTGCGCCCGCTGGTCTGGATGTGGTATTTGAGCTTTTGGCT
>CAIMHL010000127.1 GCA_903840825.1 uncultured beta proteobacterium | reverse complement strand
GCTCGCCGCCCAGGTAATGCACCTCGGTCAGGTAGTGGCGCAAGGCCACATCGGCTTGGCGGCGCAGGGCGTGGTTAAGGGTTTGGGCGTTGACGTTGGGGTTGCCATCGCGGTCGCCGCCAATCCATTGGCCCATGCGCAAAAAGCTGTGCACCGGGTGCTGGCCCAGTTCGCGTTCCAGGTCGGCGTAGAGCTTGGGGATTTCGCGCAGAAAGGTCGATTCGTAGTAACTCAGGGCGTTTTCTACCTCGTCCGCCACGGTGAGTTTGGAGAAACGCAGCAAGCGGGTTTGCCACAGTTGCAGCACACGGGCGCGCATGTGCTGCTCGTTGGCGGCCAACTCGCGAGGGGTGAGGGCGTCTTTGTTGACGTTGACCGAGGCGGCCTTGACCTTGATGTCGTCGCGGGCGTTGAGCAGTTGGGCAATGTCACGCTCGGCATCCAGAATGCTTTTGCGCTGCACCTCAGTCGGGTGCGCGGTGAGCACGGGCGAGACAAAGCTGGTGGCCAGCGTCTCGGCAATGGTTTTGGGGGAAATGCCGGCCCAGCGCAGGCGGGCCAGTGCCACTTCAATGCTGCCTTCCTGGGTGTCGCCCGCCCGCTCATGGATGGCGCGGCGGCGAATGTGGTGGCGGTCTTCGGCCAAGTTGGCCAAGTGGCTGAAGTAAGTGAAGGCGCGAATCACGCTCACGGTTTGGTCGCCGCTCAAGCCTTTGAGCAACTTTTTGAGCGCCTTGTCGGCTTCGGTGTCGTCATCGCGCCTGAACGAGACCGAGAGTTTGCGGATTTGTTCGATCAGATCAAAAGCAGCCACGCCTTCTTGCTCTCTAATGACGTCGCCCAAAATGCGGCCAAGCAAGCGAATATCTTCCACCAAAGGACGTTCGTTGTCTTTGGCGCGTTTGGCGGTCTCGGATTTAGGGACTGGAGTCATGGCTGTTTTCAAAAGTAGTCGCTCAAATTGGCGGCGAGGTCCATGCTAGCATTCCTTTTTCTCATTGATTACTAACACGTTACGGCCTTGCGCCTCTGTAAATGACCACTTTAAACATCACCATCGCCACGCGTGAAAGTCGTCTGGCCCTTTGGCAGGCCGAGCATGTTCAGGCACTTTTGACTCAGCTAGGTAACCAGGTGAGCCTCTTGGGTATGACGACCCTGGGGGACCAAATTTTGGATCGCTCCTTGAGCAAAGTGGGCGGCAAGGGCCTGTTTGTGAAAGAGCTTGAAGTGGCACTGGAAGAAGGCCGTGCCGACCTGGCGGTGCATTCGCTCAAAGACGTGCCGATGGAGCTACCCCCAGGCTTTAGCCTGGCCTGTGTGATGGAGCGCGAAGATCCGCGCGATGCGTTTGTCTCCAACCACCACGCCAATCTGGCCAGTTTGCCGCAAGGCGCGGTGGTCGGCACCTCTAGCCTGCGGCGCATGGCCCAGCTGCGCTCACTACGTCCCGACCTCAAAATTGAGCCCTTGCGCGGCAACTTGGATACCCGCTTGCGCAAGCTCGATGAGGGCGGCTATGACGCCATTGTGCTGGCCGCCGCTGGCCTCAAACGCTTGGGGCTAGGCGCGCGCATTCGGGAGGTGTTCGAGCCTAGCGTCATGCTGCCCGCTGCCGGGCAAGGCGCTCTAGGCATCGAGGTTCGCACCGATCGCCAGGATGTGATCGACGCGCTGGCCACGCTGGCGCACCCAAGCAGTTGGCTGGCGGTGTCGGCAGAGCGGGCCGTGAGCCGCGTCATGGGGGGCAGTTGTTCCATGCCTTTGGCGGCGTATGCCACCCTCAGTGGCGACACGCTCACGCTGGACGCCGCTTGGGGAGACCCCGAGGGCGTGCTGGCGATGGTTTGCGTGCAACAAAGCGGATGTGTGACGGACCTGAAAAGTGCCGCAGATTTGGGTGCGCGCGTGGCCGCCCAGTTGCAACAAAACGTGTTGGCGCAAGGCGGCTCTTTCGCCCCGCCCAGCGACACACCCACACCGGTTTAACGATGCGTCTCATCGTCACCCGACCGCGCCGCGAGGCGCAGCAGTGGGTGCAGGATTTGTCGGCACAAGGCTTGGAGGCGGTGGCGCTGCCGCTCATCAACATAGGCCCCGTGGACAATGCCGCGGCCCTGGGCTCAGCCTGGCAGCAGGTGGGCGACTATGTGGCCGTGATGTTTGTCAGTGCCAATGCGGTAGATTATTTTTTTGAATCAAATAAGCCTCCAGGCCAGCATGGATGTGCTTGGCTAGCTACTAAAACAAGAGCTTGGGCCACAGGCCCTGGTACGACCCGTGCCTTGCTCAGAGCCGGCGTGGCGCCTGTTGGGCTGGATGCGCCCAGCCCTGATGCCGCGCAATTTGACTCTGAGGCTTTATGGGCGCGGGTAAGCGCGCAGGTCACGCCCGGTGCGCGGGTGCTGATCGTGCGCGGCCAGGATTCTGCCGCTGCGGGCAGCGCCGGGTCAGGCGCAGGCGCAGGCTCAGGCCTTGGGCGCGACTGGCTGGCTGAGCGCATCCAACAAGCCGGGGGGCTGGTAGACCAAGTGGTGGCCTACCAGCGCTGTGCGCCTGAGTTCGGTCCGACAGAACAAGCGCTGGCGCAGCAGGCCGCCGCTGATGGCTCGGTCTGGCTTTTCAGTAGCAGCGAAGCGTTGGCGAACTTGGTGGCCCACATGGCAGGCCAAAGCTTTGCAGGCGCCTGCGCGCTGGCGACCCATCCCCGCATTGCCCAGGCCGCAAAAGTGGCCGGGTTTGGCCAGGTGCTGGAGACACGCCCCACAGTGAAAGACGTGGCTGCTGCCCTGCAGCGCCTGGTGAGCCCGCCGCAACACTTTAAAATTAAGCCATGAACGCTGATACCCCTTCTGAAAAACCTGCCCCCGTGGCAGATGAGTTGCCCAAGCCCGCAGCAGAACTGCCTTCAACACCGCCTGCCTCAGCGAGCGGTCTCGTCATCGGCTTGGGCGCCGTGGCGCTGGCAGCCCTCGTCGCCAGTGGTTTGCTGTGGCAAAAACTCTCAGGC
>CAIMHL010000126.1 GCA_903840825.1 uncultured beta proteobacterium | reverse complement strand
CTGCAAGAAGAGCCTGCCCCTGGACCTATTTCATTGAAAGACGTGTCCGCGCTGTCCTTGGTCATCCCCAGTCGGCCCAACGCCATTCGCATGCATGTAGAGTCGGAAATGGCCAATATTGGTTGCCGCTTGAAGATTGCGCTGGAGATTGATGGCGTCTCGGCCATTCTCGATTTGGTGGCCGATGGCGCAGGCAGCGCCATCTTGTCGCGTAACGCGGTAGAAAGCTCGGTGCGCCCCTCGGCCTACACCGTGCGGGCCATTGCCAACCCGGCCTTGTGCACCAAAGTGTCACTGGCCACCAGTTCGCAGCGCCCCACCACCCTGACCCAACAAGCCACCCTGACCCTCATCAAAGAGACGGTGGCCCGCATCATCAAACCTGATTAGGGCGCTACGTCATTGCGAGCGCAGCGCGGCAATTTATGTTGGCTTGAGGCGCTATTCAACCCGCGTGACTGACGAGGGCTTGAAGCCCAAGTCTGCGGCCTTGCCTTTGCGACCGCGCACCGCACGGGCGTTGTTGAGGCTGCGAATCTCCAAAGTTTCGTCTCTGGGCTTGGCACCGCGGCCAATGCCTTCGATGTTGACGCTGCGGGTGTAAGCGGCGGCTCCGGCCAGACTGTCTTTGTCTTCCAGGTCAATCAGCATCAAACCCCGCCCGCCATTGGGCATGACTTTGAGGTCTTTGATCTCAAAGGTCAAAATACGCCCGCCCACTGACGCACAAGCCACATGGGTCGCTGCGGGCCAAGGCGTGGTGCCTGAGCCGCCCGCCACGGGCGAAGGTCGGTTCAAAACCTCGCCCTCATTGCAGGTGACAAAGGCTTTACCGGCCTTGAACTTCGACGTCATATTCTCCACCGAAGCGATGAACCCATAGCCGCCCGAACTGCTCAGCAGCAAGGTGGCGCTGGCCGGACCGGCAAAGTAAGACGACAACTGCGTGCCCGCTTCCAGCTCCAGCAAGGACGTGATGGGTTGGCCATCACCGCGCCCACCAGGCAACAAGGACACGGCCACTGAATAAACACGCCCGTTACTGCCAAAGGCCAGCAGCATATCGACAGTGCGGCACTCAAAAGTGTCGTAAAGCGCGTCACCCGCTTTGAACGCAAAGCTACCCGACTCGAGCCCGTGCCCTTTTTGCGCACGCACCCAGCCTTTTTCACTGACCACCACCGTCACCGGCTCGTCCACCACTTTGATTTCAAGCACGGCTTTTTTCTCGGCTTGAATCAGTGTGCGGCGCGGGTCCGCGAAAGTTTTGGCATCCGCCTCAATTTCTTTGATCATCAGGCGGCGCAGGGCGGTCGAGTTGCCCAGGATTTCTTCCAATGCTTTTTGCTCAGTGCGCAGCGCGGCCAGTTCTTGCTCAATCTTGATGGCTTCCAGCCTAGCCAATTGGTGCAGACGAATCTCAAGAATGTCTTCTGCTTGGCGGTCAGACAAATTAAAGCGCGCCATGAGCGCCACTTTGGGGTCATCCGACTGGCGAATGATGGCAATCACTTCATCAATATTGAGCAGCACCAGCTGGCGCCCCTCCAATATATGAATGCGGGCCAGCACCTTGTTGAG
>CAIMHL010000125.1 GCA_903840825.1 uncultured beta proteobacterium | reverse complement strand
CGGCGGGTAAATGCCATGCCAAAGCCCGGTTCCGTCAGCAACAAGGTGCGGGCTGCCTCTGCAAGCGCGTGGGCATCAACTTTTTTGGTGGCGATCAACTTTTTATCAAACAAAAGCGACGAGCCCGAAAAATTCATGACCCACTTCCCCGGCCCAAAGCGACTCTCCAGCCCTCGGTTAAGCCGGGCCAGCACCTGCGTGCTGTTGATGCGCCCAGACTCCTGGCCCAGGCTTGCCGTCAACTCAGGTGCGGGCATAAAACCATGGTCAGCGGATAGCACTGCAATGTAATTGCCCGCGCCCACAGAGGCATCCAGGTCCTTGAAAAACAAGGCGAGCATGCGGTCAAGTTGCAGCAAGTGGTCGTGAGATAAGCGCGACTCCGCACTGAAAGCATGGTTCACATAATCATGGCCCGACAGGCTGACAGACAAAATATCGGGCACATCGTCTTTGCCTAGCCCCTCACCGGCAATGGCAGCGCGGGCAAAGTCAAGCGACATCTGATCGACGAAGGGACCACGCAAGAGCGCCGAATAGAACCGTGGGCCAGGTGCATCATCGTCAGCTGCACCAAACATCATAGGCAAACCACCCCCTGCTGGGCCAAACCACTTTTGCTGATCAGGCAATGAACGGGCGTAGTCAGCCTCTGGCAACAAGGCCGTCCACTGTTTTTTGAAGTAACGGTCGGCAGGCTTTTGGCTGTTGAACGCACTCACCCAATTGGGGTGCTCCTTCATGTAGTGGGTGGATGAGGCAAATTGTCCGCTGGCACCCATATACATATAAGCCACACCGGATTTCCCGGCAGGCAAGATCGCACCTCGGTCTTTGCCTGAGATAGCAATCACTTTGGAGCGGGGGTCGGCACGTTTTAAGACATCGCCGACGGTCTCGACTTTCAGGTTTTTAGGGCTGGTGCCGTCCAAAGCATTGGTCTTGTGGCCAATGTAGGTCGCTGACGTATCGCCAGCGCAGTACTCAAGCTCCCCAGTTTCAGGGTTACGCCAGTCGTTGCCAATAATGCCTGTGCGGCTTGGGTTCGCCCCGCTGAGCATGACGGAATGGCCTGCCCCCGTCACCGTGAATGAGTGGCCATAGTGCGCGTTGGCAAACCAGGCCCCCCGGTCCAAAAAACGGGCCAAGCCGTCGGGTGCGAGTTGGTCCCGGTAGCCGGTGATTTGCCGCTGCGGCAAGCCATCTACTGCGATAAACACAATTAACTTTGGCTTGGCTGGTGTTTGGGGCGCCAGCGGCAACTCGGCGCAAGACACCAGAAAACCAAGCGTCAGGCTCGCCGTTATGAGGGTTCTACGTTTGAAATTCATTGTTTAGTTCGCATCCATTTGAAAACTAGTGTTTCCACCCGCGCCAAAACAAGCAATAGGCGAAATCCCTTGCCTCAGGTGGTGAAGAAATTGAGCTTGGCTTTGTCCCATTTTTAATATAAATAGGGCTTTTGAGTCCGTCAGTATTGCTTGAGCAGCTATTAAATTAGAAGCGTCAAAAGCGATCAATGCGCTGAGTGATACGTGTCAACAGCTCATCAAATGGCACTTGGCCTGCGTCATACAGGCTGCTGCTGGCGCACCACACGGCCTGTGCGAAGGGGGCGGGTGTTGATAAGCTGCGGAATTTGGCCAAGAGTGTTACTTTGGTGTGAGCAGATTTGGCTTCAATTTTGATTAATCCTACAGATTGATGCTCGACAGTTGGGAAGATTTATAGCAATTTGCTATAAACTGGGCTTATGCCGATGAAGTTAATTTCAAACAAAGCACTGCGCGAGTTCGCTGACTTGCATCCGCGCGCTGATCAGCCATTACAGGACTTCAGGCGTTTGATAGAGAGCGGCTCGTTCACCAGTTTTACCCAACCCAAGGCCACTTTTCCAAGCGTAGATAAAGTGGGTGAGCGCTATGTTTTTAACATCGGTGGCAACAAATACCGGCTAATTGCCGCTATTGCATTTCAGGCCGGATTGGTTTGGGTTAGGCGGTGCTCACGCATGAGCAGTATGACAAAGGAGCATGGAAATGAATTTGACTGAACTTCTGGCCCCCTGGGAGACGATCAATACCGCACTGGGCTTGGCGGCCCCCGTGCGGGATGAGGCCCATTACACCGAGTTGCTGGCTTTTGTGGATGAGTGCTTTGAGCGCTTCGGCGCTACCGAGCAGCATCCCGTGTTTGCTTTGGTGGACTTGGTGGCAACACGCATACGCGAATATGAAGACAGGGTGCATCCATGGCCAGATTCCAGCACACAGGCCAGTCGGTTGGCTTTTTTGATGGAGCAGCAT
>CAIMHL010000124.1 GCA_903840825.1 uncultured beta proteobacterium | reverse complement strand
GTGCTCACCAACACCCCCGGCCCGGTGCTGCAATATGGCGCCACCGAAGGTTATGGCCCGCTGCGCGAAAGCATCAGCGCGTTCATGGCCAACAAGGGCGCTACCGTGTCGCCCGAGGGCTTGATCGTCACCACCGGCAGCCAGCAAGGCTTGGATTTGATTGGCAAAACGCTGATCAACCCCGGTGACAAAGTCATTGTGGAAGCGCCCACGTTTCTGGCCACCATTCAGTGCTTTCGCCTGTATGGCGCGCACCTGATCGGCGCCCCGATTGATGCTGACGGTGTAGATGTGGACCAGCTGGAAAAGCTCATAGACGAGCACAAGCCAAAACTGGTTTACCTGATTCCGACCTTTGGCAACCCCAGCGGTGCCACCTTGAGCCTGGCGCGTCGAAAGCGTATTTTGGAAATAGCGGTGCGAACCCAAACCTTGATCGTGGAGGACGACCCCTACGGCGAGTTGTATTTTGACCAGGCCCCCCCGCCCAGCCTGCTGGCCTTGAGCGACACAGTGCCCGGCAGCCGCGACTGGCTGGCGCACTGCGGCAGCTTCAGCAAAATTTTGTCACCTGGTTTGCGCGTGGGCTGGATGATCGCGCCGCCTGCCTTGCTGGCCAATGCCACCATGTGCAAGCAGTTCAGCGATGCCCACACCAGCAATTTGACGCAAGCTATTTGCGCCCACTACCTCACCCTTAACCGATTGGACGGGGCGCTAGACGTGGTGCGCAAGACCTACGCTGAGCGTGCCCAAGTCATGGCCGAGTCTTTGCGCCGCGAACTTGGCGACGCTGTTTCATTCAACCAACCTCAGGGCGGCATGTTCTTTTGGGCCAAACTGACCGGTGCCAATGGAAAAAGTGCGCTCGCCCCCGAGTTCGCCCAGAGAGCCATTGAGCAAGGCGTGGCCTTTGTGCCCGGTGCCCCGTTCTTTGCTACCAATCCAGACCTAGCCACCTTCCGCCTGAGTTTTGCCACCGCAGGCCTAGAGAAAATTGAAGAAGGCATTGCCCGTTTGGGCCAAGCGGTCTAGGCTAGCGCGAGGTGGCTTTCAGCCAAGATTTCAGCGGTTATTTCATACGACCGCAGGCGTGCCGAGTGCTCAAAAACCTGTGAGGTAATCATGAGCTCATCAGCCCCGGTGCGCTCTACAAAGGCATTCAGGCTGGCTCGCACGGTCTCAGGCGAGCCTACGGCGGCGCAGGCCAGCACGCTGTCAAGCAAGGCCCGCTCACCCGGACCTACCTGGGCCAGGTAGTTGTGCTGTGGCGGCGGCAGCCGCCCCGGGCGACCGCTACGCAAGTTGACAAAGGCTTGCTGCCACGAGCTGGCCCTAAAACCCGCTTCTTCGTCGGTGTCGGCGGCAAATATATTAAAGCCGAGCATCACATAAGGCTTGGCCAGCCTTGCTGACGGGCGGAAGTTGGCCCGGTAAATGGCAATGGCCTGCATCATTTGCTGAGGCGCAAAGTGGGAGGCAAAGGCATACGGCAAGCCCAGCGCAGCAGCCAATTGCGCGCCAAAAGTGCTGGAGCCCAAAATCCAGACCGGCACATCTAGCCCTTGGCCCGGCACGGCACGCACCGGGTTTTTGGAATCAGCAGCAAAGTAGTCCATCAACTCCATCACGTCCTGCGGAAATTCGTCGGCATCAGAATTCAGGTTACGCCGCATGGCCCGTGCCGTGGTTTGGTCTGAGCCGGGCGCTCGGCCCAAGCCCAAATCAATGCGGCCGGGGTAGAGCGAGGCCAGTGTGCCAAATTGCTCGGCAATGACCAGCGGCGAGTGGTTGGGCAGCATGATGCCGCCCGCGCCTACCCTGATTTTTTTGGTGCCGCCTGCCACATGACCAACCAAAATAGAGGTGGCCGCGCTGGCAATGCCGGGCATGCCGTGGTGTTCGGCCAGCCAGTAGCGTTGATAGCCCCAGCGTTCAGCATGTTGTGCCAGGTCGAGGCTGTTGCGAAACGACTGGGCAGCGTCACTGCCTTGCGTGATGGGGGCGAGGTCGAGTACGGAGCATGGAATCATCGCGCCATCTTAGAGCATTCAAAACAGTGGCGGGGATGAGCCCTGTCAAGCCCCCGCTAACGTTGATTGGCCAAGCCCGGGCCGAAGACGCTGCCCGCTTTGGGCTCTTGAT
>CAIMHL010000123.1 GCA_903840825.1 uncultured beta proteobacterium | reverse complement strand
TTAGCGTCTTTCATATTGCTCTTGTCGTAGTAGTAAAAGCCAGTATCAATGATCTTAGGCAACTTCTCACCCTTCAATGCCTTGACTGCAGCCTCTACAGTTTTGTAGCCAATGCCCACTGGGTTCTGTGTGATGGCGCCCGCAATAGTGCCGTCGTTGATCATGTCTTTCTGGGCCTTGCCAGAATCAAAACCAATGATGATCACGCCTGACTTCTTGGCTTCTTTCATGCCTTTACCAGCACCGATAGCGGAGCCTTCATTGGTCCCAAAAATGCCTTTGAGTTTGGGGTGAGCCTGCATCAGGGTCTTGGCAATTTCAGCGGACTTGAGGTGGTCACCACCGCCGTACTGAATGTCCACAACCTTGATCTTGGGGTACTTGGCCTTGATCTGATCCACAAAGCCATCACGACGGTCTGTGCCGGTAGTGCTGGTCTGGTCGTGTCCAATAACCGCCACTTCACCTTCACCGCCAATTTTTTTAGCCATCATGTCTGCGGCCAGGGAGGCAGCTGCTTTGCTATTGGTTTGTGCTGTTGTCAAGACAATGTCGCTGTCGACACCAGAGTCAAAGGCAATGACCGGAATGTTGGCCGCTTGGGCTTTTTTCAACAGAGGAATAGCAGCCTTGCTGTCAAGGGCGGCCAAAGCGATGGCGGACGGTTTTTTAGCCAAGGCAGCGGAAAGCATGTCGATCTGTTTGTCCACTTGCTGCTCGGTTTCAGGGCCTTCGAAAGTTACTTTAACTTTCAAGTCTTTACCAGCTTGCTCAGCACCTTGCTTCACAGCTTGCCAAAATTGGTGCTGAAATCCTTTGGAGATCAGAGGAATGTAGATTTCTTGTGCAGATGAAATACTGGAAAAACCAGCCAGTGCGAGACTGGCGGTAAGCACCAGCAATTTTCTTTTCATATTCATAGTTTTGTCCTAATTGGTAGTCTAATTTTTAGAGAGAAAAGTAAGCAAAAAAAAAGGGGAGTCCTTACTTCTTGTTACGCCGGAGGTTGTCGGTATAAACCGCCAAGATAATGATCAAACCGGTCAACACCATCTGCCACTCCTGGGCGACTGACATGATGCGTAAACCGTTGATCAGAACACTCATGATGAAGGCACCAATAATGGTGCCCAAGATAGTTCCTACCCCACCACTCAGGGAGGTTCCACCGATAACGACTGCCGCAATAGCATCCAGCTCGTAGCCTTGGCCCAGCGCAGGTTGTGCCGAATTCAATCGCGAAGCAATCAACAAGCCTGCTATGCCGCAAATTCCACCTGAAAAGGTGTAGATGATGATTTTCCAGCGGTCTACATTAACCCCTGACAGGCGCACCGCTTCTTCATTGCTTCCCAAGGCAAAGGTGTAGCGTCCAAGTGCCGTTTTATTGAGAATGATGGCGCACGCAATAGCCACCAAAAACATGATGACAACGCCATTAGGAATTGGCAAACTTGGAAACAGGTCACCAATGACCGAGCCCAGGGTAATCTGGTCAAAACCCTGAACATCACTGAAGTAGATTGGCCGCGTGCTGGTGATGATGAGAGATAGCCCTTTGAGCAGCATCATCATCCCCAGTGTTGCAATAAAGGGCGGCACACGCAGCTTTGTAATCGCCAGACCTGACATGCAGCCAGACAAACACCCCATTGCCAGGGCGCAAACGATGCCAAGCGGCAAAGGCATGCCTAAATTCACCATAAAAACGCCCGCCATCACGGCGCAAAAAGTCATGAGTACGCCCACCGACAGGTCAATGCCTGAAGTGATGATGATGAAGGTGCTTGCGATAGCCAGGATGCCAATGACGGTCGTGGACTGCAAGATGCCGATGATGTTGTCCTGTGTCATGAACGCATCCGGCTTGAGCACGGTAAATACGGCAATCAGGGCCAACAGGCTGGCGAAGGCCAGCAACTTTTGCTTGGCCTGGCCACTGGACACGCGCGCCAGAAAAGATGAAAGGGATGTTTCAGACATAGGGCTACCTTGTTTATTGTTAAGGAATCAGTGCGACAGAACTGCGGTTTGGGTATCGGTGTCGCGCAGGGTGGCCAAGGCCATGAGACTTTCTTGAGTGGCGTCTTCACCACGTACCTCACCGGTAATGCGGCCCTCGCACATCACCAGAACTCGGTGACTTAGCTGAATAACTTCTGGTAGCTCGGAAGAGATCACCACAATCGCTCGACCTTGAGCGGCAAGTTCATTGAGCAACTTGTAGATTTCGCTTTTGGCACCCACGTCAATACCACGCGTGGGCTCGTCAAAAAACAGTATCTCGCAATCTTGCACCAGCCACTTGGCCATCACCACTTTTTGCTGGTTGCCACCTGAAAGTAATTTGACGGTCTGGGTGAGCGAGGGGGTTTTAACGCGTAGTTTTTTCACCATTTGCATGGATATATCGTTGATCGCCGGGCGATTCAAAAAAAGGCCCCATTGCAGCCAGCGCTTCAGACTGGGCAAGGTGATGTTCGAGGCTACATCCATGCCGGTGGCCAAGCCAAAGTTTTTCCGGTCTTCAGAGAGATAGCCTATGCCCGCTTTGACGGCGTCTTGCGGCGATTGCAAGTGAATGGTTTTGCCTTGAACGCGAACCTCACCAGAGTCCATGGGGTCCGCACCAAAAACGGCGCGTGCGACTTCGGTGCGCCCTGCCCCCATCAGGCCGGCAAAGCCCAGGATTTCACCCCGGCGGATGTGAAAGCTCACGTCGCGAATTTCACGTCCACGATTTAGCCCCTTCACTTCAAGCAATATTTCATTGCTGGAGGTGTCAGGAGTCATTTTTTCGACCGGCTCCAAGTGACGGCCCACCATCATGGCGATGACCTGTGGCATGGGGGTGCTGGCTGGGACGGTGTCGATATATTTACCATCGCGCATCACAGTAATGCGATTGGCTATGCGCTGAATTTCATCCATTTTGTGGGAGATGTAGACAATGCCCACCCCCTCACTTTGGAGTTGTCGGATGATGCGAAACAGTTCATCAATTTCAGCGTTGTTTAGGGCCGCAGTGGGCTCGTCCATGATGAGTACGCGTGACTGGTGTGACAAGGCCTTGGCAATCTCCACCATCTGCTGGCGCGCCACAGTCAACTCTCCTATGCGCGTAGTTGGGGCGAGCGCCAAATTCATCCGGTCAAAAAGGACTTGTGCATCGCGGTTGAGCTGATCTTCATCAAGAAACAGGCCGCCCATTTTGCTCGGCTCACGCCCAAGGAAGATGTTTTGCGCTGCACTGAGGTGGTTCATCAGGTGTAGCTCCTGGTGAACGATGCCAATGGCAAGCGCTTGGGCCTGGGCTGGACTCCCGATTTCCACAGCTTGACCGTCAAGCAAGATTTCTCCACTGTCTTTTTGATACACCCCTGCCAAAATTTTCATCAGCGTGGATTTACCAGCACCGTTTTCACCCATAAGAGCATGCACTTCCCCTGCTTGCAAGTCAAAGCTCACACCGTCCAAAGCCCGAACGCCAGGAAAGGATTTACTCAAATTTTTGATAGCTATCAAAGATGCCATTTGGGCCTTTTCGGTTGAGAGGTTAAATCAAATCAGAGGGTCACGCAGCCATAACGCAGCATGATTTTTCTTGTCACAAACCGGATCGATCTCTGGCCAGGTAGGACGCTATGCCCACACTGCCCTGTCCGCTCTCCGGGGGACTAATGAGTTGGCGACCATAAAGTCTTTTCGGATTGCACGGAGTCGACTGAACTGGCAAGTCCAATCCTATGAGTAGCAGCAGTCGTGACTTCGGTTTCACCTAAACAACATCCTAAAAGCATAATTATCTTTGTAATTTTTTATAAATGAATAATTTATTTAAATATGAGCAAATGATATGTTAAATTCATATCTAAGAAACTAGGATAAACCCTTGTAAGTCCAGGCTCTTGTAAAAGTTACGAATATGGGAACCAAGACATGCAAACCTCATCCCCACAACCGCGCGGACAGCATACCAAGACTAGTGACATTGCTAAGGCAAGCATCACCACTGATGACCGTTATCGGGCGCCCGCCCTGGACAAAGGCTTAGACATCCTTGAGCTTCTGGCAGCCCAGCCACAAGGGCTGACGCGCGCGGAAATTGTGAAAGAAATGGGCCGAAGCGCCAATGAGATTTACCGCATGCTAGAGCGCTTGGTAGCGCGCCAATACGTTACGCGTAACACCACAGGCGATCGCTATGCCCTTAGCCTGAAGATGTTTGCCCTGGCCAATATGCATCCGCCGCTAAGCCGCTTAATCAATCAGGCGCTTCCTATCATGGATGACTTTGCGCGCAAGGCCGATCAGTCTTGTCACATAGGGGTGTATGACCGGGGTAACGTGCTTATCACGGCACAAATTAATAGCCAGCGAGGCTGGAGTTTTTCGCTGCAACGCGGCGCAAGGATCGGACTTTTGGACACCGCCTCGGGTCACGTTTTATTGGCTTTTTCTGCGCCGGGAACTTATGAGCGAATGCGGGCAGAACATGTACCGATTGATGGTGAGGTGCCAATTACAGAGTTGCTGTTGTCCTCAACCCTCACTGCCATTAAGGAACAGGGCTATTTGGAACGTAAGAGTGGACAGTCGTTTGGCGTGCTGGATATTTCTTGCCCTATTCTTGGACCCGATAACACCGCGCTGGCCTCGTTGACCTGTCCTTATATTCAACGCGTTGACCACCATGTTGGGCCAAACACAGAAGAAGTACTCCACTTACTACAAAGTGCGTCGCAGGCTTTGTCCTTCAAGCAAATCATTTAGTGATAAATGACCGGGGTGATGGAATTTGGGGGCTCTGAACAGGCTCAGGCTTGCGGCTTAATGGCCAAAGATGTCTTGCTGCGGGCTACTAGCTACTTCGGCCTTGAGCAAGCTGGCCGGAAATTGACGCAGAAAACTTCTGCTTTGATCCGCGTTAGCGTGCAGCCAAGGCGCGTAGTGCTCAGGTGGCAAGATCACCACCATGCGCTTTTCATCTGCAGGCTTATGAAACTTGTTCATCAAGGGATGCTGCTCGGCATTCACGGTCAGCAAGGTGTAGCTGTAAAGGTGCTCGCCCTTTGGCGACTTCCACTCTGACCACAAACCCGCCAAGCCCATCGGCTCGCCATCCAAGCGGCTGATGCAGGCAGGCAGTGGTTTGCCGCTGCGCCAGTCGGGCTCAAAAAAAGCGTCCACCCCAATGATGCAGTGCTGCGCTTTGCGCCAAGCTTCCCGAAAGCTGGGCTTGTTGGCCACCGTCTCGCTGCGGGCGTTGTAGGTCAAGCGGCTAATTTTGGTGTCGGGCGACCAAGGGGGCACGAGACCAAAAAGCCCCGTGAGGATTTCTACCGCAGGAACGGCCTCATCGCCCAAATCACCTTCAGCGGTCTGCGGGTGGCGCCGGCAAAAGTTGCCGACATAGCCCGGCCAAAGGTCGTGCTTGCCGACCTCAGCAGGCGGCGCCACACCGAAGTGGCGCTTTAAGCGCTCTCGGTCGGTGATGGCTTGGTAGTGGCTGCACATGGCGTCATCCTAACTGCGCCCACG
>CAIMHL010000122.1 GCA_903840825.1 uncultured beta proteobacterium | reverse complement strand
TGGGCGACCCATCTTTGCTTTGGGTTTCGCGGCCTTTGGCTTGGCGGTCTTGGTTGGCATTGGATGAAAACGCCTGTTGAAGTTGATGGGCAAAAAAATAGGCCCACTGAGGAGCCTATATTAATTGCTGTATAGAGTCAAGCTTCTTCATTTTCCATGAACTCGATCCAGAGCGCCATTTTCTGATCAAGCAGTTCGACCATTCCCTCCATTGCACCGGCAAGCTTGGGCATTGAGTCGTGATGCTCAAGCAAGGCTTTTGCTTTGTGAATTGCAATGCACTCCTTCCAGCGCTTCATGTCCTCTAGCACAAAGCTCATTTCTCTATCTCCACGTTCAGATGAGCAACAGCAAATTTCAACAGAATGCTGGCCTTGACCAGCGCATCGGCAAGGTTGGCCCGGTTTTGGTAGGAGTCAGCCTCATATCTATACAAGCTTATCCTTGCCGAATCCATCGCCACGATTGCGTCCATCACGGTTTCAAGCCTCATTCTGCACCCCCATCAAAGCGGTCATTGAAATGTTGCAGGGCAGCATCTTTCAGGTTGTCCATTGCATCGGCAATGTTTTCCCGCAACTGAACGTAGAAGCTCTCAGGAAGCCGCTGGAGACGCGCAGACTCGTAATCACTCACCGCTCTACCGTATTGCATGGCGGCTTCTTCTACGAGGCTCTCGTGCGACTGTAGGAGGGTTTTTGCGCCCTCCCCCATCATGCTGGCAATTTCTTTGTTCACGCCTGCGTCGAATTCTGCGTTTGTCATTTTATTCTCCGATTAAACAATAGTGCAAAGTGGGGCGAGAAAATTGCCTTGAAAAATCCAAGTGCTGCCGGGGCCGAAGTAACCCTGAATCCGACCTTCGATGCACTCAGCCTTGACCACAGCGCAATCGCAAGGGCCATGCGCGACTTCCAAATGGCCCTGCTGAGGACGATGCCCTTGTGATTCCCTCGCGTTCTCCGTAACGCGAAACTTGCCACCGTGTGCAGCGACTACATCACCTACTTTAAGATCGTGAATTCTTTTTTTCATCTTGTTTCCTTTTCTTTAATGGGGCCGTAGCCCCGCTTGGGTAATTAATTAAGGAACGAAACGCCTTGATCAACGTACATGTTGAAAGTTGATTTCGCGCATTCCAATTGATCTTCAGCGTCAAATGCGTTGTTGAGGGAGTTCAATATTGCGTCAACGCGGTCAAATCCAACAGGGACAGTTTTTTGTTCTGCCCATTTCCAAAATTCGTTACGCTCTTGATCTGTCATCTTGCTTCCTTTTCATTAATGTGCCACACGGCACAGAACAGATAGTACGGTAATCCGAATGATTGTGTTGGGTTAATAGTTTGTTTGTTTTCAGGGGGTTGCCCCCCGATTCAGTTAAGCCAGCAGGCCCTTGACATGCTTGAGATAACGCGCCCTGCCAGCAGCGCCGCACATCGGGATGACCCGTGTTAAGTATTCAAACTGGGATTCAACCTCTCCGTTCCACTTCTTGATCTGCATGGACTCAAGCTTTTCCTTGTTCGCTGCAATGATGTCGGCAAGTTCAGTCTGTTTCTTAGAAGCCAGCAGGTCACGCTTTGCCTTGTTAAAGGCGCGTACTTCGGGAGAGTTCTTGTAGGACTTGATCAGCCCTGCATCCCCAGTCTTTTCAACGCAGCTACTGCCAACCACAAAAGTGTTGCCGTCAGCCGATTTGATTTGGTAGCAGTCTGCAATTCCGGTACCGCAGTGGGCGCAAACGCCCATTGCTTGACCGGGGGAACCGATCATCGTCGTTACCCCACCTTGATGGCTGAGGACTTTCGGACCAACGTCCTGATATACGCCAATGCAACGGAAAGGGGCCAAACCCAACTTGCTGCGTGAGAAAACGTGGGTTCCGACGTAAGCTGCGTTGTCTGTTTTGGTTTTCATTTTCATCTCCAATCATCAATGTGGAAAGCCCACGAACGAATAGTACGGTAATCCGAATAGCTACACAACTGGCAATAGTTTTATAGCTATCAAGGACTTACCACCCAACCGCCGCAACGGTCAGGCAGTAAATTATAAGCGTACCCCAGAATACTGCCTGATCTTGAGTCATCTATGATCCGCTGCCATCTGGATTGCCGCTCTCGCTCTCGTGCATTCGATTGGCACCGGATATGCCAGACGCAGAGATTTGTCTTCCACTTGCTTAACGAGCGCAAGCAAATGCACCAGCAGATTGTCACGATCAAATATTAAAGAGTTACCTTGCTCTATTGCGCTTTGTATGACCTGAACTGCCGGAGCATCTTCAGCAAAAATAAGAGATCCCGGATGCAACGCCGCACCGCCTGACAAGTGGTTTTTGATG
>CAIMHL010000121.1 GCA_903840825.1 uncultured beta proteobacterium | reverse complement strand
GGATTACCTGCTGGCCTCGCTGGATTTGCAGCGCGATGTGCAGGGAAACATTAGCAAGGTCGATGCTGATTCCGCGGCATTTGGCAAGATTCTTGTGCGTACCTTTCAAATCAGCGCGATCGTGACTTTGTGCTGTTTGATTTTGGGTTATCCGCTGGCTTATTGGCTTTCCACCCTCTCAGCGCGCCAAGCCAACATGCTGATGATTCTGGTGCTGGTGCCTTTTTGGACCTCCATTTTGGTTCGGGTCGCGGCCTGGATTGTTCTTTTGCAAACCAACGGGTTGGTCAACCGGTCATTGATGGGCTTGGGGGTCACCGATGAACCCATTGCGCTGCTGTTTAACCGCTTGGGCGTCATCATTGCCATGGTTCACATCTTGCTCCCCTTCATGATTTTGCCGCTTTACAGCGTCATGAAATCAGTGCCCAACACCTACCTTCGCGCCGCCGTCTCCTTGGGAAGCTCCCCCTTGAGTGCTTTTTTCAGGGTCTACATTCCCCAGACCTACCCAGGCATTGGGGCAGGTGGGCTGCTGGTGTTCATCCTGAGCATTGGCTACTACGTGACTCCTGCGCTGCTGGGCGGTGCTGATGACCAAATGCTGAGCTACTACATTGCGCAGTACACCAACGTCAATGTCAATTGGGGCATGGCTTGCGCGCTGGGCGCCGTGCTGTTGACCAGCACCCTTATTTTGTACGCCGTGTACCGGCGTGTGGTGAAGTCAGAACTCAGCCTGGGCTAAATAAATGAAACTACTCGCCCTCCCCGTTTTCCCCGCCTACGCCACCCTCGGCGACAAAGCGGGCTGGTATGCCCTGCGCGCTGCGTGCCTGGGCGTGCTGCTGTTTTTGCTGCTGCCCATTTTGGTGATTATTCCGCTCTCATTTAGCGCCAGCTCATTTTTGGCCTACCCCATGCCGGGCTGGTCCTTGCAGTGGTACCAGCACCTGTTCAGCTCAGACGACTGGGCGCGCGCCACACGCAACAGTTTTATTGTGGCTCCGCTGGCCACCTTGCTGGCCACCCTTTTGGGCACACTGGCTGCGGTAGGACTGGCCCGAGTTCAGTTCAGGGGTAAAGGGTTGCTCATGAGCTTGCTCATCGCACCCATGGTGGTCCCTATTGTGGTGGTGGGTGTCAGCACGTATTTGTTTTTTGCCAAAATTGGCCTGGCCGACACCTACCTTGGCCTCATCTTGGTTCATGCGGCCTTGGGCGCGCCCTTTGTGCTGACCACGGTGCTAGCCACACTGCAAAGCTTTAACCACAACTTGGTGCGCGCCAGTTTGAGCCTGGGGGCTAGTCCGCTTGAAACTTTTTTCCGAATCACCTTACCCATCATTGCACCGGGTGTTATCTCAGGTGCCTTGTTTGCCTTTGCCACCTCGTTTGATGAGGTGGTGGTGACTTTGTTTATTGCAGGGCCCACGCAAGTCACCCTGCCCCGCCAGATGTTTACCGGCATTCGGGAGAACATCACGCCCACCATCGCAGCAGTTGCCACGCTGCTGATCATCTTCACCTCGACGCTGATGCTGCTGCTGGAGTGGCTGCGCGGGCGTCGCCAGTAGGCCTGACCCCATGAAAAACCAACCTTTGTCCGGCAATGCCATGCCCCGCTTTGGCGGCATCGCCAGCATGATGCGCTTGCCCGTGGTCCATTCAGCGCGCGGACTCGACGCCGCTTTCATTGGCGTGCCTTTGGACATTGGCACCTCACACCGACCTGGCGCCCGCTTTGGCCCGCGACAAATTCGGGCAGAATCATGCTTGCTGCGCCCCTACAACATGGCCACAGGTGCAGCGCCCTTTGACACGCTGCAAGTCGCTGATTTGGGTGATGTGCCCATCAACACCTACTCCCTGGATAAATCCCTGCCCATCATCACCGAGTTTTATGAGGAAGTGCTGGCCAACGACTGCACCCCTCTCACGATGGGCGGCGACCACACCATCGCCCTGCCCATTCTTCGGGCCATCGCGGCCAAGTACGGCCCTGTGGCGATGGTGCATGTCGATGCCCATGCCGATGTCAATGACGACATGTTTGGTGAACGCATAGCCCACGGCACGCCTTTTCGGCGCGCTGTAGAAGAAAACCTGCTCAGCTGCCACAAGGTCTTTCAAATTGGCTTGCGTGGCACCGGCTACGCCAGTGACGACTTTGACTGGCCACGCGCACAAGGCTTCACCGTCATCCCGGCGCATGAGGTCTGGTACCAATCTCTGGCACCCACCATGGCTCGCATTCGCGAATCTATTGGCCAAACGCCCTGTTATTTGAGCTTCGATATTGATGGCATCGACCCGGCCTACGCTGGCGGTACCGGCACACCGGAAATTGGCGGGCTGAGCGTGCCTCAGGCCCTGGAGATCATTCGCGGTTGCTTCGGACTCAACATCGTGGGCTGCGATCTGGTGGAAGTGTCACCCCCCTACGACCTGTCGGGCAACACCGCCCTGCTGGGTGCCAACCTCTTGTTTGAAATGCTGTGCGTGTTGCCCGGCGTCGTGCGCCGGTAGCCAGGCCTGTGCAAAACTTTGTCCAATGCGGGACTGGACGCGGCAACGCTGGCGCTGAAAATCCATTACTCTCAGCGCTGCCCCGTCGGTTTTGAATTCCCTCTTTTTTAACGACCACACCACTTTATGACCACCTCCCCCCTCGCCCTTCTCAAAGACCCCAGCTTGTTAAAAACCGACGCCCTGATCAATGGTCAGTGGGTGGCTGGCAGCAGCCGCTTTGATATTCTTGACCCTGCAACCGGCCAGAAGTTGGCTGATGTCGCCAACCTAGGACCCTTGGAGGCCGAGCAGGCCATTGCAGCCGCCAACGCTGCGTGGCCCGCCTGGCGCACAAAAACGGCCAAAGAACGCAGCATCATTTTGCGTAAATGGTATGACTTGCTGATGGCCAACCAAGAAGACCTGGGGCGCATCATGACCGCTGAGCAAGGCAAACCCTTTGCTGAGGCCAAGGGCGAAATAACTTACGGTGCCAGCTTTGTGGAATGGTTTGCCGAAGAGGCCAAGCGCGTCAACGGCGAAACCTTGCCCCAGTTTGACAACAACCGCCGCCTGATGGTGATCAAGCAGCCCATTGGGGTTTGTGCGGCAATCACACCGTGGAACTTCCCGCTGGCCATGATCACGCGCAAAGTCGCCCCAGCGCTGGCGGCAGGTTGCACGGTCATCATCAAACCCGCAGAGCTGACACCACTCACCGCACTGGCTGCGGCCGAGTTGGCCATTCGTGCCGGCATCCCGGCAGGCGTGCTCAACATGCTGACCGCCGATGCCCACAACTCCATCGCTGTCGGCAAAGTCATTTGCGCCAGCGACGTGGTGCGCCACATCAGCTTCACCGGCTCCACCGAAGTGGGCCGTATTTTGATGGCCCAATCTGCGCCTACCGTCAAGAAAATGTCCTTGGAATTGGGCGGCAATGCGCCCTTCATCGTGTTTGACGATGCCGACATTGATTCTGCCGTTGAAGGCGCCATGCTCAGCAAATACCGCAACGCTGGCCAAACCTGTGTCTGCGCCAACCGTTTTTACGTCCAGGAAGGTGTTTACGACGAGTTTGTCGCCAAGTTCGCCCTCAAGGTCAAGGCCCTCAAAGTGGGCAATGGATTTGATGAAGGCGTGATGCAAGGCCCCTTGATTGAAGACGCGGCCATTGACAAAGTCAGCCGCCATCTGGCGGACGCCTTGTCCAAAGGTGGCGTCGTCATGGCGGGTGGCAACAAGCTGCAAGGCCAATTTTTCGAGCCCACCGTGATTGCCAATGCTTCGGCTGACATGCTGTGCGCCAAAGAGGAAACCTTTGGCCCGTTTGCGCCGGTGTTCAAGTTCAAGCACGACCAGGAAGCGATTGATGCCGCCAACAACACAGAGTTTGGTTTGGCCAGCTACTTTTACAGCCGTGATGTAGGACGCATTTTCCGCGTGAGCGAAGCGCTGGAATACGGCATGGTCGGTATCAACGTGGGTATTTTGGCTACCGAGCACGTACCGTTTGGCGGCGTCAAGCAATCTGGCCTGGGCCGCGAAGGCTCACACCACGGCATTGACGACTATATTGAGATGAAGTACCTGTGCATTGGCGATATCCAGAAGTAATGGATCAGTTTCGGGGGTGAAGCGCTTTGTTTGAGAAGCCTACGGTCGTCCGTACAGAGGCAGGCTTGTCGATGTACTTCAGCGGCGACCACCTTCACAGCCAGATGAGCCGGCAACAGCCGGGCCATCTGGCGATTGACTACACGCGCACCATGATGGGTTTTTTGCTGTTCAACAGCACACCCGTCCATATCGCGATGATTGGTTTGGGCGGCGGCTCGATGCTCAAGTTTTGTTACCACCACCTGCCTCAAACGCAGCTCACGGTGATTGAGATCAATCCCCATGTGATTGCGCTGAAAGAAGAGTTTGAGGTGCCGGATGACCCCGCACGCATCACGCTCATCTGCGGTGACGGGGCGGCGTTTGTCCGCGATGCGAGCACTGAGCAAGACGTGCTGCTGGTCGACGGGTTTGACGGTGAGGGGCAGGCGCTGAGCTTGTGTTCACAGGCTTTTTACAACGACTGTTACCAAACCCTTGCCCACAAAGGTTTGATGGTGGCCAACATGAACACGGAACACCCAGACCACGAGGTCTTCATGGGCCGCATACGCTTGGCTTTTGACAACGATGTGCTGGAGATAGCGTCAGCGGAGAAGACCAACCACATTGTCTTTGCCTGCAAAGGCCAAGCGATTTCTATAGATGAACTGCGAAAAAGCCAGTGGCAAAAAAACGTGGATGAAGCCACCCGGGCGCAGCTCGGTTTTGAATTCAAGCGCATCGCCCGGGAACTGAGCAAGACCGATTAAGGCCTTGGTTTCAGCTTGCAGTTTTTAGGTTAAATGCACGCCCGTTTTGGACTGCAATTCTTCGCGGGTCACGCCCGGTGCCATCTCTACAATTTTCAGGCCATGAGGGGTGACGTCCATCACCGCCAAGTCCGTGATGATGCGGTCCACCACGCCCACACCCGTCAGTGGCAAGGTGCAGTTGGGCAAAATTTTCAGGTCAATGGTGCCGTCTTTTTTCTTGGCAACGTGCTCCATCAGGACCACCACGCTTTTGACACCCGCCACCAGGTCCATCGCGCCGCCCATGCCTTTGACCATCTTGCCGGGAATCATCCAGTTGGCCAGATCACCCTTTTCGCTCACCTGCATGGCGCCCAGAATGCTGAGATTGATTTTGCCAGCGCGAATCATGGCGAAGCTGTCGTGGCTGCCAAAAATGCTCGAACCCGGGATGGTCGTCACGGTTTGTTTGCCCGCGTTAATCAAGTCGGCATCGACTTCATCTTCGGTCGGAAACGGGCCAATGCCCAGCATGCCGTTCTCGCTTTGCAGCCAGACTTCAATGTCCGGGTTGACAAAGTTAGCCACCAAGGTGGGCAATCCAATGCCGAGGTTGACGTAAAAACCGTCTTGTAATTCTTCGGCTGCTTTAGCAGCCATTTGGTCGTGTGTCCAAGCCATGATCAAACTCCTTTATTTATCGAACCGTTCTTTTCTCAATGCGCTTTTCGGGCGTGGCATTGAGCACAATGCGGTGCACGTAAATGCCCGCCAAATGAACGGCATCAGGATCGAAAGTGCCGGTCTCGACAATCTCTTCGACCTCAACCACAGTTATTTTCCCGGCCATCGCCACAGCGGGGTTGAAGTTGCGGGCGGTGCGCCTAAAGATCAAATTGCCGCTCTTGTCGGCCTTCCAGGCCTTGACCAGGGAGACTTCAGGCAACAAGGCCAACTCCATGACGTACACATGGCCGTCAAAGACACGGGTTTCCTTGCCTTCTGCCACCAAAGTACCCACGCCGGTGCGGGTGTAGAAAGCCGGAATGCCCGAGCCACCCGCGCGCAGTTTTTCAGCCAGTGTGCCCTGAGGCGTGAACTCAAGTTGCAACTCACCAGCCAGGTATTGGCGCTCAAACTCTTTGTTTTCACCGACATAGCTGGAAATCATTTTTTTGATTTGGCGTGACTCAAGCAATTTGCCCAGGCCAAAGCCGTCCACGCCCGCGTTGTTGGAGATCACGGTCAGGTCTTTGACAGCGCTGTCGCGCAAGGCATCAATCAGCGCCTCGGGAATGCCGCACAGGCCAAAGCCACCCACGGCCATCAGTTGACCGTCTTTGACGATGCCTTCCAGCGCCTTGGCTGCGCTTGGGTAAATTTTGTTCACTTTTGATCTCCGGTTAAGAAACTAAGCCTTACGATACTACCTAATGACATACGTAGTTTTTCTTAACGTACAAACCCTAGGCTGCACCCTGGCAAACGATGGATATTGATTACAAATTGGCCTTTGAGCTAGCCCCGGTCGGCCTGGCTTTGTCGAGAAATCGAACCATGGTGGACTGCAACCGCCACTTGTGCGAGATGTTCGGGGCGTCCCGAGAGCTGCTGGTGGGCCAGTCTTTTTTGGTGCTTTACCCCAGCGTGGCCGAGTTCGAGCGCACCGGCTCTCGTATCGCTCCCATCTTGAACCGCCAGGGCACCTATGTAGACGAACGTATCATGAAGCGCGCCAGCGGTGAGACATTTTGGTGCCATGTGACCGGGCGCGCCCTGGTGCCCGACTCGCCCCATGAGGCGGGCATCTGGACTTTTGAAGACCTGAGCTCTCGCCGCACCGTCAAAGCCGAGTTGACCCCCCGCGAAAGAGAGGTAGCCGCCCATTTGATGGCGGGTCTGACCTCCAAGGAAATTGGCAAGGCCCTCACTATTAGCCACCGCACGGTGGAGATCTACCGTGCCCGCTTGATGCGCAAATACAAGGCCTCAAACGCCGGTGATTTGGTGCACAAGTTGATGACCTAAAGACAGAACCCAAACCCTAGCTCACCAAGGCGCGCATCCAGTCGGGCATGGTTTTGGCTTTTTGATTCGGAAAATCAACCCAAATGGTGGTGGCCCCGCCTGCGGCATAAATTACGCCCGGCTGGTCGGCACGCTCAATGGTGCACCAGCTCTCAAAGGTGGTCCGACCGGGGTCGCTGACAAACATCTTCACGACAATATCGCCGGGATATTCGAGTTGTTTGTAGAAATTGCAAAACGCATTGACGATCACGGGGCCGTCACCCTTGGGGTCGGGGACACAGCCGATGGCGTGCATCCAGTCAATGCGGCAAGTCTCCAAATACCTGAAATACACCGTGTTATTGACATGCCCCATGGCATCCATATCGCCCCAGCGAATGGGCATGCTCATCTCAAAAACAAGCTTTTTTTG
>CAIMHL010000120.1 GCA_903840825.1 uncultured beta proteobacterium | reverse complement strand
GAACTGGCGGTGGCAGAAGGCGTAGGTATGTCGGAATTCCCCACCACGGTAGCAGCCGCCCAAGCCGCCCGTGATGCGGGCATGGCCATCATCATGGGGGGTCCCAATATGGTTCAGGGCGGCTCGCATTCCGGCAACGTCTCGGCGCTGGAATTGGCCCAGCACGATTTGCTCGATATTTTCTCCTCCGACTATGTGCCCAGCAGCCTCTTGATGGCCACCTTCATGCTGGGCAAACTCGACAACTGGAGTTTGCCCAAAGCGGTTCGCACCGTGACCCGCAACCCAGCGCGCGCTATTGGGCTGGAAGACCGCGGCGAGGTAGCACCAGGCCAGCGCGCGGACCTGTTGCGCGTGCGGATGAACCGGGTGAATATGCCAGTGGTGCTGGAAACCAGCTTGGCCGGGCAGCGCGCCTTTTAAGCCCAGGCACAAAATTTATAAGGTTTAAGCCTGAAACCCATTATTTGCCTGCTTAACCAGCTATTTATTAAATAGCACCAAGCAGGCAAATAAATGAAATGGAGCGCCAAACCCAGCACCGTCCATGTCGCCCATGTGCCTGTGCCGCAGGAACTGCGCTGCCTAGAATCGGCGATGCAAGAACGATTCTCCCAAATTACCTACGAATCCCTGGCGCCCGAAGTTCGGCCGCTGGCGGACGATATCCTCAAAGTTTCCAGTGCAGCGCTGGGCGGCCCTTATAACGCCTTGCTGAGAAGCCCGGATATGGCGCGGCGCTGCTTTGATTTTCTTGATTACCTGCGTTTTAAGACCTCCGTCAACAAGCGTCTGAATGAATTTGCAATCCTGATCCAGGCACGCATCTCCAACGCCCAATATGAGTGGTGGGCGCACGAAACTATTGCCCGCCGCGCCGGTCTTTCTGATGGTGTGATGGACGCGCTTAGGGCTTGCCAGCGCCCCCCTGCCATGCAGGATGATGAGCGCCTGGTCTTTGATTTTTGTATTCAACTGAGCTTGAACCACCGCGTGCCCGATGCGCTGTGGCAGGAGGCCGTCACTCAGATGGGTGAGCAAGCCGTGGTTGACCTGACCGTGCTTTCAGGCACCTACGTCATGGTGTCCATGTTGCTCAACGCCACGCAGGTCGGCATACCGGGAGATGGCACACCACCCTTGGAAGTGCTCGACCCCCTAGAGATTCGAAACCGCCTGCTCGCTTAGTGGACGTGAATTTTTCATAACAAAGAGGTGACCCTGATGAAAAGAAAAACTTTGCTTTCCTGGGCCGGCACAGCCCTGGCCGTCCTCAGCTTGGGCGTTTCAGTAACGTCGGCAGTTGCGCAGGACTACCCCAACAAACCCATTACCATGGTCATGCCCTATGCCCCGGGTGGGCCGGGCGATGCGATTACCCGGGTTTACGCCGCTGCCATGCAAAAGCACCTCGGCCAGCAGATCATTGTCGACAACACCGCCGGGGCCTCCGGCACGATTGGCACTGTCAAAGTGGCCCGCGCCAAACCCGATGGCTACACCCTGCTGATGATCCACGTTAGCCACGCCACCAACCAGGCCATGTATAAAAACCTGCCCTACAGCCCGGTAGACGACTTCGAACCCATCGGCCAAGCCACCATGGGGCCGATGGTGATTGTGGCCCGCAATGAGTTTCCGGCCAAAGACCTGAATGAATTTGTAGCCTACGTCAAAGCCAACCCGACCAAGATCAGCCTGGCACATGCGGGTGTGGGCTCAGCCTCGCATTTATGTGGCTTGATGATGATGAGCGTGCTGAATGTCCAACTCAATGAAATCCCCTACAAGGGCACGGGGCCCGCGTTGAATGACCTGATGGGCGGACAGGTCGATCTTTTGTGCGACCAGACATCGGGCACTGTGCCTTCCGTCAAAGGCGGCAAGATCAAGGCTTATGCAGCAGCAGGCAAAGTACGCCTGCCCTCGCTGCCCACAACCCCTGCGATTTCCGAGGCGGGTGTGCAGGGCTTTGACATCAACATTTCTTTCGGTCTGTATGCCCCCAAGGGCACACCCAAAGCGGTATTGGAACAACTCACAGTTGCTTTGCAAAAATCAGTCAATGACCCTGACGTGCGCAAGCGCCTTGACGGCATGGGCGTTACCGCTGTCAGCACCGAGCAGGCAACACCCGCCTCATTACGGGCACACTTGAAAAATGAAATTGAGACCTTGGGTGGTTTGCTGATCAAGGCTGGGGTTAAGGCCAATTAAGCGACCTGCGCTGAGGACAACGGCTTGGGGAATTGGCTAACACTGCTGGTCACGCTCATGATTCAGGCCATGGTCGCGATGGCCTTGCTGACTTTGCCTGTGATGGCTCCCGTGGTGTCCAAGGCCTTGCAGGTGTCCCCGACCTTGGTTGGCATCTACGTTTCAGTGACCTATCTGGGGGCCATGTTTTCGAGCTTGATCTCGGGCACGGCAGTCGCGCGCTTTGGGGCTATTCGCGTGAGTCAGGTAGGCTTGCTGTTGTGTGCGACGGGTTTGCTGATGTGCGCAGTGCCGTGGCTGCCTTGTGTTGCATTGGGTGCGCTGCTGATTGGCCTGGGTTATGGACCGATCACACCGGCAAGCTCTCACTTGCTGGCGCGCACGACCCCGGTACATCAAATATCTTTGGTTTTTTCAATCAAGCAAACGGGCGTTCCCCTGGGTGGTGCAATGGCAGGCGCCATCGTGCCTCCATTGCTGTTGCTGCTTGACTGGCAACTGAGCATGGTGGTGGTGGCTTTGGCCTGTGCGGTGTTTGCCTGGGCTTCGCAGCCCCTGCGGGCTAGTCTGGATGCGGACCGCCTCAAGGGGCAGTCCGTACAACTGGGCAATTTGGCTGCACCCATCCGCCTTGTAATGCGCCACAGGGCTTTGGCGACCATGGCGGCCTGCTCTTTTTTCTTTTCGATGGTTCAAATGTCATTGACTACCTATTTGGTAACCTACCTGCACGATGACCTCACTTATGGGTTGATTGCAGCAGGTCTGGCCCTGTCTCTGACCCAACTGGGGGGAATTTTTGGACGTATCGGTTGGGGTTACGTGGCTGACCGCTGGCTGGGTGCATCCCGAATGCTGATGGTCCTGGCTTGCGTCATGTCTTTGAGCGCCGGGGTGACGGCTT
>CAIMHL010000119.1 GCA_903840825.1 uncultured beta proteobacterium | reverse complement strand
ATGCTTGACTACATCTACGATCACGAAACTAATCGCGCGAATGACATCTACCTGACGCAGCCCATGGGCGGTGGCCCAGTCGTCGACTTCACTTGGGCGCAAATGATGGATCAATCGCGCCGTATGGCCACACATTTGAAGGCGCAGGGCTTTGCTCCTGGCTCGCGCATCGGTATTTTGTCAAAGAACACCGCGCATTTCATGATGGTTGAATTGGCCATTTGGATGGCAGGTTTCACGACAGTGGCGATTTTTCCAACCGAGGGCGCAGACACGGTGCAATACGTGCTCACCCACAGCGAGGCTAGTCTGTTATTTGTGGGCAAGTTAGACAGTTTTGACCAGCAAGTTGGCGGTATTCCCGCTGGTTTGCCTTGTATAGCGCTGCCACTGTCTTCCAAAAATAACTACCCCGCATGGGATGACATTATTGCGAAAACTGAAGCCATTGCTGGCAAGCCAGCGCGGGCGGGCGGTGATGTTTGCTTCATCATGTATACCTCTGGTTCTACAGGGACACCCAAGGGCGTGATGCACACCTTTGAAGGTGCTACACGCGCTAGCGAAGGCATTGTTGACTTCCAAGACAAAGAGCAAGGCGCTGACTTCGCTTATCGAGCGCTCTCCTATTTGCCGCTGGCGCATATCTTCGAGCGCGCTTGGATTGAATGTGCTGGCTTTGTGATGGGGCGCGGTCATATCTTCTTTGCAGAAGCCCTTGATACGTTTGTGCAAGATTTGCAGCGTGCACGTCCCACGGTATTTATTTCTGTGCCGCGTCTTTGGCTCAAGTTCCAGCAAGGCGTATCGGCCAAGATGCCGCCTAAGAAGCTCAAAACATTGCTAAAAATCCCGATTCTGAACAATATTGTTCGCAAGAAAGTGCTAACTCAGCTTGGCTTAAATGAAGTCGTGCTGGCCGGTTGCGGCTCGGCTCCTTTGCCTCCTGCACTTCTGCAGTGGTACCGCGATCTGGGCTTGCATTTGTCAGAGGGCTACGGTATGACGGAGGACTTTGCCTATTCTCACGCTACCAATAAACGGCAGCAAAAACTCGGCTATGTCGGAGTGCCTTACCCTGGTGTGGAGTGCCGATTGGCTGATGACGGAGAGATTTTGATTAAATCCTTGGGCACAATGAAGGGTTATTACAAGCAGCCCGAGCTAGATGCCGAGGTGTTTACGGCTGACGGTTTCGTTCGTACGGGTGATTTGGGTGAGAGGCTACAAGATGGACAACTGAAGCTCACAGGCCGCAAGAAAGAGCTCTTCAAAACGGCAAAAGGCAAATACGTCGCACCAGCACCGATTGAGAACATGATCAATGAGAGTCAGATGGTGGAGATTTCGATGGTCTCTGGGGTTGGGCAATCCTCAGCCTATGCCATCGTTGTACCTGCTGAAGGCCTCAGGCCTAAATTGAGTGATGCCGCAGCGCGCGCTGAATTTGAAGCCGAGATGACCTCGGTGCTCAAACGCATCAACAGCGCGGTGGCCGATTACGAGCAACTGCGCATGATCGTGGTCGCAAAAGAGCCGTGGTCCATTGAAAATGGCCAGTTGACACCCACACTCAAAATCAAGCGCAATCGCATTGAAGCTGCAGTCGAAGCAAATATTGGTAAATGGTATGCAGCTAAAGGAGCAGTCGTTTGGGCATAGGTTTACAAATTTATAGCAATGGTTTGAAGTTTGAGGTTGAGTCCCGTGGTGTAAAGACGGCGCCTGCTGTCCTATTAACGATGGGTCTGGGCATGCAGCTGACAGCATGGCCCGAAGCTTTGATTGAATCTCTACTGCAGTTTGGTTATCGCGTTATTTGCTATGACAACCGCGATATCGGGCTATCGAGTCATCTGGATGCGCTTGGTGTGCCTAATATGATTTTGGCGGCCGTTAAGGCAAGGTTAGGCCTCACCGTTCACTCACCCTATCGATTGGAAGATATGGCGCATGATGCTCTAGGCATTTTGGATGCGCTGGATATAGAGCGTGCCCACGTCATTGGTGTTTCAATGGGAGGCATGATCTCTCAGCGTATTGCGATTGCTGCACCCTCACGGATATTGTCATTAACAAGCGTGATGAGTACGAGCGGAGCACCTGGCCTGCCTAGCGCCCGCACCGAGATCGCCAAGGCTATGCTGGTACGTCCAAAGTCAACTCGAATAGATGAGATTGTGGATCACAGCATGAAGCTCTTTGCCCTGATTGGCAGTCCGGGCTACCCACAAGATTTGATTGCGCTACGTAATCGGTTGACTACAAGCGCCAAGCGTTCATATCACCCTGTGGGTGTCTCACGCCAGCTACTTGCGATCTTGGCTGATTCAAAACGCTGCCAAGCTTTAGCGCGTATTCAAAGCCCGACTTTGGTGATCCATGGGACAGATGATCCTCTGGTACCTATAGCGTGCGGACGCGATACGGCTACGCGGATCAAGGACGCTCGTTTTGTGGAGATTAAAGGTATGGGACATGACTGGCCACCAGGCGTAACGGATCAGTTGTGCGCGCATATCGTGCCGCATTTGAAGCGATCAGATGCACCCATTTTGACTGGTAGTTCGTAAGCGCACGGCCAACCCATTTTGAAATCTAATCGATAACCTGGCAGCCTTGGCATTTTCCAACGAGGCCTAAAGTTATGACGAACACCGACAAGAAGACCAAGCACTTCAACCGCGAACAAATCCAGCACTGCCTAGCCATCATCGACCAGCTAAATTTCAT
>CAIMHL010000118.1 GCA_903840825.1 uncultured beta proteobacterium | reverse complement strand
GGGCGCAAAGAAATTTTCTTTGAGCAAGTCGACTTCTAGCGTGTGAAGGATCCGGGAGCCCGCGTGGCCGGCCTTGAGGCCGGACAGTTCCACATCATTGAAGACCTGCCAATCGAATCAGCCAAGCGCATTGCCAGCAACAAGGCGATTGCCGTGTATGACCTCAAAAACTGGTGGCTGCAAGGGGCCTGGGTCAACCACGCCAAGGCGCCAACCAATGACAACCGGGTCCGGCGCGCCTTGCAAATCGCCCTCGATATGGAAGAAATCATGGAGATCGCCACTGACGGCGCCTACGTGCTCCAGCCCGGCCTGCAATACCCCGGCAACCCCTACCATGTCACCAACGGGGCGCAGTTCTACAACAAAAAAGATACTGCAGGTGCGCGCAAACTGCTGGCAGAGGCCGGCTACAAGGGCGAGGAGATCGTGATCATCACCAACTCCAGCTACCAGTCCATGTACAAGGCCGCGCAGGTGGTGGCCGAGCAACTCAAGGCAGCAGGCTTCAAGGTACGCGTCGATGTGTTCGACTGGGCCACGGCCATGGCCCGCCGCAGTGACGGCAACGCCTGGAATCTCTGGTTCACCGGCCAAGGTAGCGGTCCCTCGGTTGGCCCCTTTGCCGCGCTCAAAGACGTGGTCAGTCCACAAAAGAACCAGATCACGGCTGATCCAGTGATTGACGCCCTGTACACCGAACTCATCACCGGAACCACCTTCCAGGCGCGCAAGGCAACTTTTTCTAAGTTTCAGGAGCGGGTCTACGACCAGGTGCTGTTTCTGAAGTTTGGCGACCTCACCCGCAAACAGGCGTCACGCGCCAACGTCAAAGGCTTTGTGCCCTACCGCATTCCGCGCATGTGGAATGTGCGGCTTGAGGATTGAGGCCGAATCCAAAGCCACAGCGGCGGCGCCAGTTGTCGAATTTATCGGGATTGCACCAGCAAAGCGCCAGGCATGGCTGAATTCGTCCTCAGGCGTTTGCTCAGCGCCATTCCGGTCTTGCTGCTCGTCACCCTGATAGCTGCATCAATCATGCAACTGGTGCCGGGTGACCCCGCCATGGTCATCGCTGGCTCAGGCGCCTCGGACGCAGAGGTTCAGCAAGTCCGCCTGGCACTGGGGCTAGATCGCTCATTTGGTGTGCGACTGCTCGAATGGTATGGCGGCCTGTTGCGCGGCGACCTCGGCCAATCCCTGCTGCTCAACCGATCGGTCACCACGGCGATCGCCGAGCGGCTGCCAGTCACGCTGGCGCTGGCTGGTTTCGCCCTGCTGTTGACCATCATCATTGGGGTTCCTGCGGGCATCATCGCCGCTCTCAAGGCCAACACAGTCATTGACCAGGCGGTGCTGATGTTGGCACTGATCGGCGTCTCAGTGCCAAACTTCTGGCTCAGTCTGATGCTGATCGTGGCCTTTGGCGTTTGGCTCGAGGTTCTGCCAGCAGGTGGCTACACGCCATTCGCTGACGACCCGCTGGGCTGGGTGCGCTGCCTGATCCTGCCCGGTATTTCGCTGGCCCTGTTGCAAATCGGTTTGTTGGCGCGCATCACCCGGGCAACCATGCTCGAAGTGCTGCGGCAAGACTATGTGCGAACCGCTCGGGCCAAGGGCTTGCCAATTCGGATGGTGGTAGGCCAGCATGCGCTGCGCAATGTGCTGGTGCCGGTGGTCACTGTCCTCGGCATCAGCTTTGGCCTGCTGCTGTCGGGCTCCGTGGTGATCGAGACGGTCT
>CAIMHL010000117.1 GCA_903840825.1 uncultured beta proteobacterium | reverse complement strand
GCCATCACCAAGGCAAACACCAGCGGCAGCCAGCCAGCGGGCTGGGTCAGGTCGGGGGTTAACTCAAGCATGAATAGCTCCTGCTGTGGCTTTTTTGGCCAGATGAAACACTACGCTCACATAGGCGCCCAACAGCGCCACATAGACTGTGAGGTACAGCACCAGCGTGGCCAAAATGTTGGACGCAGGCACTTTGGAAGCCGCTTGCGCTGCGGTGAGCACCCCGGTGACCAGCCAAGGCTGGCGGCCAATCTCGGTCACATACCAACCGGCAATCAAGGCTACCCAGCCGGCAAAGGTCATCGCCACCAACACGCGGGCCAGCCAGGGCTTGATGGCTTGGCGCTTGCGGGTTTGCCAAACGGCCAGCCAGCTCACTGCCAACATCAAGACGCCTACCCCCACCATGATCCGAAACGCATAAAACACAGGCGCCACCGGCGGATGCTTGTCGCCAAAGGCGTCAATGCCCTTCACCTCGCCATTCCAGTCATGCGTGAGATAGGCCGAGGCCAGTTTGGGGATGGCAATCTCGTATCTATTGCTCTGTGTGGCGGCATCCGGCAAACCAAACAACACGGCTGGTGCGCCACGCTGGGTTTTCCAAATGCCCTCCATCGCGGCAATCTTGGCGGGCTGGTGCTCCAGCGTGTTCACGCCGTGCATGTCGCCCACCACAATTTGAACCGGAATCATGAACGCGGCCATGTAAATGCCCGTGCGCAGAGCGGCATTCACGTCCAACCCCCGGTCATTTTTAAGCCACCTGAAGGCGCTCACCCCGGCCAGTAAAAACGCCACCGTCAAACCCGAGGCGATCATCATGTGGCTGAAGCGGTACGGGAACGAGGGGTTGAAGATGACCTCAAACCAACTGGTCACATGCGCCTTGCCGTCAATCATTTCAAAGCCGGTGGGCGTGTGCATCCAGGAGTTGAGTGCCAAAATCCAGAATGCCGACATGGTGGTGCCAAACGCCACTAAAAAAGTCGCCCAAGTGTGCACTCGCTCACTCACGCGGCCCCGCCCGAACAGCATGATGCCCAGCATCGTGGCTTCCAAGAAGAACGCTGTGAGCACCTCGTAGGCCAGCAGCGGCCCGGCCACGTTGCCCACCGTGTTCATGAAACCCGGCCAGTTGGTGCCAAACTGAAAACTCATGGTGATGCCGCTCACCACGCCCAGCGCAAAGGTGAGCGCAAAAATCTTCACCCAAAACTGGTAAGCCTCCATCCAGTGCGCCTGGCCCGTGGCGGCAAACCGGGTTTTAAAAAACAACAACACCCAGCCCATAGAGATGCTGATGGTGGGGAACAAAATGTGGAAAGTCATGTTGGCCGCAAACTGAATGCGGGCCAATACGACGGGGTCAAAGTGGTCCATTTTTCACCTCCACAGGCGCTGCAGCCAGGGGCGCCACTTCAGGCACCGCACCGGGCGCCGCCTCTGGCGACAGGCCAAACACCTGCTTCACACGGTCTTTAAGCTCCAGCATTTTTTGCACCTTGGCGCCCATCTTCATCAAACTGGCCAGCGTGGCCGAATCCATTTTTTGCACGTCATCCAGCCAAGTGGTCATCATGTCGATGAACTCGTGCATTTGCCGCATGCGCGCTTGGGCGTGAATGTCTTCCTGCACACTGGGCTGCTCCATCAGTGCATTGCGCAGCATGGACAGCGTGGGGTCAATCTCGCGCTTGCGCCGCTCAGTGGCCAGCGTGCGAAAAATCGCCCACACATCGTCAGGCGCCTGAAAGTACTCGCGCCGGTCATTGGGCTGGTGAATCAGCCGCACCAAGCTCCAAGACTGCAGCTCTTTGAGGCCCATGCTCACATTGGAGCGAGAAAAGTTGAGCGCCTCACCCACCTCATCCGCATTCAGCGGCTTGGCCGACACGTACAACAGCGCGTAAATCTGCCCCACCGTTCGGTTGATGCCCCAGCGGCTGCCCATTTCGCCAAAGTGCAAAACAAAACGCTGGGTAAGTGGCGGGAGGTTCATGGTGTTCACTTCTTTCTGAATTTTCAGTATTTTCTGAAATTACAGAACTCAGCGTATTTTCTGGCCGTAAACCTTGATTCAAAGCAAGGGTTATTACCTAGAGAGCGACAAGCCAGCCCAGTCCGCGGTGCCGAGTAGTGCCAAGGACTTTTTGGCGCGATCTCTGGGGTGATGGACCCTTGAAGACGCTCCTCTTTTAATAGCTGCTTAAGCATATTAAATAGACCTAAGAAGGCAAAAGGGCTTGAGACATCAAATCCAAAGCAGCTAAACCCAAAGACCTGCTTATGCAATCTTTACCCTCAACGGTATATCGTTTTAGGGTGTGGAGCTCTGAATCATCAATCAATCGATACCTGGCCAAATGGCCAGTTGTCGTCATCTGGCTGTCTGCCTGGCAGCTGATGCAGGCGATGGACGGACACTCGGGCTTGGCCAATCTAGCCTTGATATTGGTGCTGGCTTCGGCTGTTTGTGGTCTGTGGCTGAGCGCGGTGGAGTCGGTGGCAGTGTGTGCCATCGCGGTCATGGCGTTCAACTTTCACTTTGTGCCGCCACGCGGCACCTTCTCAGTCGATGTGCGGCAGCATGCCTGGCTGCTGCTGGTGATGCTGGGGGTGGGGAGCATGGTGGCTTGGTTAATGGGGCGCCAACGCCTGCTGGCGGAGTCTGCCCGAACCACAGCGGCGCATGCCAACCTGTTGTGCACTTTTAATGAGAAGTTGCTGCGAGAACCACCTGAATCGGTCTTGCAAGCGCTGGCCTCCCATCTTCAAACCTTGACCGGGGCCGAGGTCGTCATCGGCAGCGCAAGCACGGGCAGCGATAGCCCGGGTTTTCAATTAGTTTGTGGGCAAGCCAATGCCGAAGAAGTGGCCAACTTGCAGGAGTGCCTGCGCACCAAAAGCTCCGGATCATTCGCGCTGGCCGATGTTCACAGCTACCAGGTCTTGACGCTTGCGCTGCGCGGACAAAAAAAATGCCCAGCGGCAGCACTCCTACGCACGCCTGCGGGCCACCTATTGACGCCCGCTGTGCACACCACCGCGCAGGCCCTGTGCGACCAAACAGGTTTGCATTTGGAAAGAACACTGATCGAAGAAAACGCACGCCAAGCCCGCGAAGAGGCAAAAACGCAAAAGTTGCGCAACACCTTGCTGGCGGCCATCTCGCATGACTACCGGACCCCGCTGGCCACCATGCTTGGTGCCGCCTCTTCTCTGATTGACCAGTCTGATCGCCTGACGCGCGAGCAGACGCGCGCGTTGGCCAAGACGATTGTGGACGAGGTAATGCGGCTGAGCACCCTGACCGACAACACCCTGCAATTGGCCCGACTGGACGCCGACGGCGTGCAAATCACCAAAGACTGGGAGTCTCTTGAGGAGTTGGTGGGCGCTGCCGTGGCCCGCACCCGCGCCCGATACCCACAAGTGCGGGTGGGCTTGCGCATCGAGCCTGCGTTACCGCTGTTGCGCTGTGATGCGCAGTTGCTGATTCAGTTGCTCGACAACCTGATC
>CAIMHL010000116.1 GCA_903840825.1 uncultured beta proteobacterium | reverse complement strand
GCGGTGTGCAGCGAGGGCGCATCGTTGATGCCATCGCCCAGATAACCCACCACATGCCCACGCGCTTTCAGCGCCAGGATGATGCGGTTCTTTTGTGACGGGTTGACCCGGCAAAACAAATTCGTCAACTCCACCCGGGCCCGCAGCGCATCGTCATGCAGGGCGCTCACCTCAGCGCCGGTCAAAACACCATCAATCCGGATGCCTAGCTGTGTGCAAACATGACGGGTCACACGCTCGTTGTCACCGGTCACAATTTTGACAGCGATGCCACTGCCCGCCATGGCGCGCAAGGCGTCACCGGCACTGGCTTTGGGCGGGTCCAAAAAGGCAGCAAACCCGGCAAACACCAGTTCACTTTCATCAGACACCACGGCGTGCGGGTGGTCCAGGGCCACATCCCGCCAGGCAATGCCCAGCACCCGAAAGCCCTCTTCCCCCAACTCATCAAACAAGGTGTTGATGCGGGTGCGCGTGGCTTCATCAAGAAGAGCGGTGTCGCCAGCGGGCTTTTGGTAGTGCGTGCACAAGCGCAAGATGTCTTCAGGCGCACCCTTGACCACCAAGCGACGCGCCTCAGCGCGCTCCACCAACACCGAGACGCGGCGGCGTTCAAAGTCAAAGGGCACTTCGTCCACCTTGCGCCAGTCCGAGACGTCAATGTCTTCGTGGGCCAGGATGGCATCATCCAGCGGGCTCTTCAAGCCGCTCTCGAACGTGCTGTTGAGGTAGGCCAGCGCCAGCACCTGGGCGTTGTCTTGCCCATCGGCGCCCACATGGCGTTCAAGGCGAATTCGCGCCTCGGTGAGGGTGCCGGTTTTGTCGGTGCACAGCACATCCATCGCCCCCATGTCCTGAATGGCGGAGGGGCGCTTGACAACCACCTTCATGGCGGCCATGCGCAAGGCCCCCCGCGTGAGGGTGACGGACACCACCATGGGCAGCAATTCAGGCGTTAGCCCCACCGCCAAAGCCACGGCAAATAAAAACGACTCCAGCAATGAGCGCTGCAAGGCCACATTAACCAAAAGCGTAAATAAAACCAGCAGCAAGGTGAGGCGCATGATGAGCATGCCAAAGCGACGCGTACCTATTTCAAACGCAGTGGGTGGGGCCTTATCAGCCAAGCTCAGCGCTATTTGCCCAAAGGCCGATTCACTGCCGGTACGGCCAATCAGGGCGCTGGCTGACCCGCTGACGACCGAACTGCCCATAAAAATACGGTCTTCTGCACCGAGTGCCCAATCATCCGGTGCGTCCTTATGCATTGTTTCGGGCGCTGGGGTGCGCGGTTTCTTTTCAACCGGGTAGGGCTCCCCGGTCAAGGGGGCTTGGTTGACAAAAAAGTCATTGGCCTCCAAAAGCCGGGCATCAGCAGGGATTAAATTACCCGCCGACAGCAGCACCACGTCACCCGGCACCAACGCACTGACCGGCCTTTCACAGGGCGCCCCATCGCGCAGCACCGTAGCTGTCACCGCAACCTGCAAGGCCAAGCGGTCAGCCGCACGCCCAGCCCGGTAGGCCTGCACAAAGTCGAGGGTGACACTCATCCCGACAATCAAACCAATGATGAGGGCCCCAGCCACATCACCCGTGAGTGCTGAAATCAGGCTGGCCGCCAACAGAATCAGCACCAGCGGATTGCGAAACTGGGTCAAAAACTGCAGCAGTACAGCGCGCTGCAGAGGGGGCTTGAGGAGGTTGGGGCCAAATTCTTTGAGACGTTTGGCGGCCTCCAGGCTGTTCAGTCCGACCATAGGCTCATCCAGCGGGAAAGCTGGGCATAAGAAAGAGGCCAAGGCAGGTACATCATCAAATTCAGCTTAAATCAAATGATTCATCCCATCCCTGCGCAAAATCAGAACTTGGGCACTTGGTCTCCTAGAATAGCGCCCCTGCCATTACCAAACTGCCCCAACCCATGAACATCACGGTCAACGAAGAACTTCTCGCCTACATCGACCCGCTGACCCCGGAAGAACACGCCGCGCTGGAACACAGTCTGCTGACCGAGGGCTGCCGGGATGCCCTGGTGCTTTGGGGTGACGTGCTGGTGGATGGCCACAACCGCTACAGCCTGTGCAGCAAGCACGGCATCCCCTTCAACACCTTGCAAAACAGCAGTTTCAAGTCCATGGATGACGTTCATTTGTGGATGATCGATCAGCATCTGGGGCGCCGCAGTGTGTCGGATTTTCAGCGTGGTGTGCTCGCCTTGCGCAAGAAAGACATCCTGGGCGCACGCCGGCCAGTGCCGCAGGACGACGGGGCTGCGCCCAACGATGAAGCGACTGCAGTGCTGCCAACGGCCGAGCCCTTGACGAGCCGCGAGGCGTTGGCGAAGTCGGCAAGAGTCAGCAGCAACACCATCACCCAGATTGAAAAGATTCAAAAATCTGCCGCTCCTGAATTAGTGGCGGCCATCAAATCGGGCACTATCTCCATCAATGCCGCCGCGACAGTGGCCTCATTGCCGCTAGAGGCGCAAGTGGCGGCTGCAGCGGGTGGCAAAAAAGAGCTGCAGCTGGCGGCACGACAGGTTCGTGAAACACGGGCGGTAGCCCGCACCGAGCCCGAGTCCCCAGAGGGCGTAATCGCCCGGCTCAAGCAAACGATCACCGAGCTCACGCTTGAGAATGCCGCCCTCAAGGCGCAGTTGGCCGCCCGCTAACCCAGCATCTGCGCCACACAAATACCCAGGTCGGCAAAATCTTGCGCCCCCCGACTACTGGGGGCGTAAGCGCGAATGGGCTTGCCCACCGCAAAGGCCTCGGCCAGTTTGATGTCGCTGCGAATGCCACTGAGCACCCTGTGCGCACCAAATTGCCGCGACACATCGCTGGTCACCGTTCTGTGTTGGCGAATATGTGCGGCGGCCGTCATGGGCAAAAAACCCAGAATTTTCAAATCCGGATTTTGCTTGGACATGACGCGGAACATGACCCGCATCAACTGGCGGATACCCTCATAAGACAAGGGGTGGGGCACGTAAGGCACCAGCACCCATTTAGCCGCGCAAAGTGCGTTAATCAGCAGGAAATCAAGCGACGGCGGTGTATCCAGAATGACGACATCAAATCGTGCAACCAATGCCGGTTCTAACAGCGCCTGCTTAAGGCGAAGTTCATCGCGCACACCGCTGCCGTGCTCAAACAATTGATCAGCCGGGGATAGAAATAAATGGGCATAAGCCGTTTCCACCACAGAGTCAGAAATGGTCGCCAGGGGGTTGGTAAATATGGCGTGCGAGGTCGCATCGCCACTGGCTACTTTGACGCCCAATCCCACGGCGCAGTGGCCTTGTGAGTCAAGATCAATCAGCAACACCCGAAAATCAAGTGCTGCCAGTTCGACCGCCAGATTGACCGCCGTGGTGGTCTTTCCCGCCCCCCCTTTTCTGTTGCAGACCGCGATAACCTGTAAATGCGTCATGCCAGTCCCGTTTCAGTCAGTCGTATCAAAATAATTCAATCTTTTGTTCATGGGCACCCGCTTCATCGTGCCGGGCTGAGTGCTTGTGTTTTTCTTCTTCAATCAGGTAGGTTTGCATGACGAAGTTCAGCTTGGCGGGCAGTGCGTTGCGGTCAAAAAGGCCCTGATGCAGCTCGGTGTTCGCTTCTTCTAGCAAGGCATTGCGCTGGTTCATGGCGGCCATCATGCGGTCGATGCTTTGACTGACCACATCCTGGTACTGAATTTGGCCCAACACTTCCGCAATGTTGAGCGCCAGATCGTTGTTGTGTTGGGTGATCACTGAAAAGCGAGACTTGTAAAAATCCGCAATGCCGGTGAATTTTTCTTGAAATTTCTGGATTGAGTCTGCAGCGGCCAACACCACTTCAAGGCGTTCAGACGACTTGGCAATGCTGGATGCAATTCCGCCAGTGACGACCATTTTGGCGCGCAGCAAACCTTGGCTGATCTGGTTGGCCACTTCATTGGAGTTGGAGGCGAGCTTTCGCATTTCACCTGCCACCACCCGAAACGAAGCGCCTGACGGGCCAGCCCGGCTGCCTTCAATGGCGGCGTTAATGGACAGTAAATGCGACTGCATGCTGATGGCTTTGACGGCACCCACCAGATCGGCCAAGGCATTGATTTCTTCTGAAATAATTCGGACGTTGTCCAAGTCGCTCTTCATTTGTGCGGGGAGTTGAACTACAAAATCCTCTACCTTTTTCAGGTGCCGGACGCTCTCGATTATTTCCTGCCCCAAGTTGTCGGCCGTCTTCCTAGACTCTTCCAGGTAGACGACCAAGGTGTTGGCTGAATCATAGAGTTGGCGAACTTCACCGATGATTTTCAGTGCTGAGTTTTCAGTGTCTGCGACAACTTCAATCAGTTTATTTCTGATCTCATCATCCAGATCCAGATGTGATTTCAAAATCTCATCAAGCGAGTCTGGGGGCTTAGTGTGTGTTGCTATCTTTGCCGCTTTAGGTATAAAAAATGCCGTGCAGGCCAGGGCGAGGCCTATTAAAAGTAATAAAGAGTCGCCAGGGCGAGCCAGCCATGCATCGGTACTTTGAAACAGGTGATCAGAAAAAAATCGAAGAAGTCCTATCGTTAGCAGTGCGGCGCACACAGTTAATTTCGCGCGTGGCGAAGCCCCAGTTTTTAATCTTGCTGCTGGTGCGATTGTTACCATGAGTTGTGACGTGGTGCTGAAATTAGCCATCATGCACCTGGCAATACCTGTTTTATGATTTTGGTTAAATCTGCGCCGCTGACAGGTTTTACCAGCCAGCCGGTAGCCCCCAGTTTTTTAGCCTCATCACGTTTGGCTTGCATACTTTCTGTGGTGAGGACCAAAATTGGGATGAACCGAAAGCCGGGAAGCGCGCGTGCCTTGCCAATGAACTCAATGCCGCCCATATTAGGCATGTTGATGTCGGTGATGATCAAGTCCGGCTTGGGGCCAGTGCTCAGTTTATTCAAAGCAACTACGCCATCGGTGGCTGTGATCACACCGAAGCCTGCGATCTCCAGGCTGTTCTTCAAACTCATCAGCATGGTGGTTGAATCGTCAACGACCATAATTGTTTTAGCCATGCTTATTCCTTATTCAATTGCGCAAGGCTGACTGCAGCCATGCTTTCAAATCATTGTCATGTGGCCAAGAAGCCACAGGGAGTCTGGCGGCCATCAGCACTTGTAGATTGGCGGCGTGTAGATGGGTGCAGGCTGAAAAATCAAGCCGGGCTTTTGGTGTTTTTTGAAGCCACGCCAGCAAGTCTTCAGCATCTTCAATACTGACAACCCCTTCAAACACGGCCATATTTTTTTTGTACGTGATTGCCATCACACCAACTCCTTCAAATTCAGAACCATCAGCACCGAACCATCGCCCAAAAGGGCCGAGCCGGTGTAGCCTGGCAACCCCCCCAAAATTCCTGACATCGGTTTAAGAATGATGTCCACGACTTCGCGGAAGTCATCCACCACGATACCCACATGCTCGCCCTGCATCCGTATCACCAGCGTAGCGATTTCATCTTCTTCGTTAGAGACTTGCGGCTTGTCGGTTGCGAGCAGTTCATTGAGCGAACGCAGGGGCACGATTCGTCCGCGCAGCACTGCAGTCTGATGATTTTTGATGGCGTGAATGGTTGAGCGTGGAATCCTGACGGTCTCTACAACCATGTCCATCGGCACGCCAAAAATCTGCCCGTCTGACTCAATGATCATCACATTGGTGACCGCCATGGAAAGCGGCAAGGAGAGTCGCAAACGCGTACCCTCACCCGCTGTACTTTGCAAGGTGACAGTGCCATTCACCCGCTCTACGGCCGTGCGAACCACATCCATACCCACACCACGACCAGACAGGTCTGACACCACATCGACCGTCGAGAAGCCTGCGGCAAAGACCAGGTTGACCGCCTCTTGGTCGGTGAGGCGTTCCAGTGCCTCTTCGTCAATAATGCCTTTGTCGTAAGCTTTTCGCTTGATCACGGTGGGGTCAATTCCCTTGCCGTCGTCGCTGATGTCGATGATGACCCGGCCGGCCTCTTGAGATGCGCGAATGATTAATTTCCCCTCGGCTGGCTTGCCGGCCGCACGACGAACATCCGGCTGCTCGATGCCATGGTCAAGGCTATTGCGAACAATGTGAATCAAGGGGTCAGCCAAGGCCTCGATGATGTTTTTATCGGCCTCGGTGTCTTCGCCTTCCAACACCAGGCTCACCTCTTTGCCGAGTTTTCGGGAAATGTCGCGGACCAGTCTTGGGAAACGCTGAAACACAAATGACACCGGCAACATGCGAACCTGCATGATGGCGTCTTGCATTTCTTCGGCAATGCGGTTGATGACGGAATATTGTGTTTTGATCTCCCTCGACAACTCTCGCACACCAAACACAGACTCTGCACGACTCGCCAGATAGGGCAAGCCGTTTTTAGCCACCACCATTTCGCCGATCAAGTTCATCAAGCGGTCAATTTTCTCTTGATCGACCTTCAGTGTTTTGTTGCTGACGGGCGCATCTTCGGCACGCCGGCCAAAGCGAATATCACTGTCAACAACCGGGGTCAGATCAGTGGCTGTCTCATCGTGCATGACCTCTACTGTCTGTGTGTCCACTGCGGCGATCACAGCAACAGATGCCGTTTGTGGCGGACTCATGGCTTGCGGTAATTCAGCGACCTCCACTGACGATATTTGCCGCGTCAGCCAGGCCAACAAAGGCGCAGAGTGGGTGGATTCAAGGGCCAAGGCCAGGGCTGCTTCCAAAGAGGGCATCAGGTCGTCGCGCCCAAGACTGCGGTAGCACGCTGACAAGGTGCTGGCCACCGACTTAAGTCGCCCAGGCAACCAATGCGCCTGATCCGACAAGCTCAGCACCGCCATCTGAGCGTTGATCACCGCATCAGCCACCGGGTTGGCGGCCGGGGCTATGGACGCGGATGTGATGATGGGGGCTGTCTGTGCGCTGGTACTGGCCGGTACGACAAGGTCGACAACGGTAACGTCAACGTCAACTTCAACGTCAGCAGTTGCCGCAAGTTCGGGCAGGCTGTTGAGTGCAGGCGCTGTAAAGCTTCGCAAGGACTCAATCACTGCGCGCAATGAGGCGTGGTTGTTGGGTTCCCGTTCAATAATCAGGATCAACCAGCGCAAAGCCGATGCCAGCCACAGCCCCGAGGCTGAAAGCTCCAGCATGGAGCGTGCGGCCCTGCTCAGGCTCGCCAGGTCGCCCCGCACCAAATGCCTGAGCGCATCACTGACAAAATCCTCATACACTGGCCCCCCATTTTGATCACCCACCGGCAAAGCCCACATGATGGGCGGTATCACGGTCAGGCTAATTTGGTCGGGGACGTAGCGGAAATGTACCTCAAGTTCGGCCAGTGTTGCCGTACTCACCATTTGAAAGCACAAGGTGCTCCGGTAGGCATCAAGCTGATCAAGGGGGGGCCAGGGCTCTGAGCCCGACACTTGTTGCCAAACCAGGTTCGGCGTCTGGCGCGCTTGGTGGAAAGGGTCTTCACCCTTGAAAAAACACTCGGCTTCCGGGGTGTAGGTAATCCACAGCAGCGGTGTTTGTGCCTTGGCCTCGCGGTACCAGGCCATGCGCAGTGCCTCTGGTACATCGGTCAGCGGGAGATGGTTGAGGACGGTGCCACCCTGCACAGATGCTTGGGGTGAGTCGTCAGATTCAGACAGTGCACTGCCCCTTGAAGGCGCTATTAATTCGCGCAGTGCTTGCGCCAGTTTGGTGGCCGCTCCCGAGTGACTCGCGTTGTTGGCGCCACTGTCCTCAATTTCATCGAGCAACATACTCACAAAATCCATGGCATCCAGCAAACGATCTGCCAACGCTTGGGTGTAGTCGATATCACCATCGCGCACCACCACCATTAAATCTTCGGCGGCATGGAGCACCCGAGACATTTCGGGGAAATCAAACAAGCCGCAGTTACCCTTTAGGGTGTGTACGAGCCGAAATAACTCCCCCATCATGGCCGCATCGCTGGGCGTGTTTTCAAGTTGCATCAGCTTTTCACTGATGCCTTCCAGGAAGTCTTTTGCTTCAGAAATAAACTGCTGCAACAAGGGAGTCATATACCGCTCTCCCCAAGGAGGAGCCGAACGTTGTTGAGCAGCACATCAGGCCGCGTGGGCTTGATGATGTAGAGATTGGCCCCCGCTTGGTAGGCCTTGGTCTGGTCGCTGGCCTTGGCCTCGGTGGAGATCATCACTGCGGGCGCCTGGGGGATGTCGGCATGGCCGCGCAACTCGCGCACAAACGAGTAACCATCCAGCAAAGGCATGTTCACATCCACCAAGTACAAGTCGTAGTGCTTATTGAGTGCTTTTTCAAGCGCCTCAATGCCGTTGATAGCTTCGTCGACCGTATAGCCTGCAGCTTCAAGAATGGTGCGGTGGTACATGCGCACGGTGGCAGCATCGTCCACAATCAAAATATGTTTCATTTGGCATCCCCAGGTTTTTGATAAACGATCGCCTCTGGAAACTTTCGAATCTTGTAGAGTGCAGAAATACGGCTCATGGACTCTGAGTGCCCAAGGCAAATGAAGCCACCCGGACGCAAGGCGTCATAAAAAGTTTCGGCCGCCTGCTTGCGAGAAACATCATCAAAGTAGATGAGCAAGTTGCGACAAAAAATCACATCAAAGTTCCGGTAGGGCCGCACTTCGGAGGCCTCCATCAGGTTGATGCGCGTAAATTCAACGGCGCTGCGCAAATCTTCGTTGAGTTGGTAGCCCTGCGGCGTTTGTTGAAAGTATTTCAACATATAGGCCCGGGGAACATGCTTGACCGAACGCTCTGAGTACAAACCCGCGCGGGCTTGTGCCAGAATTTTGGTATCAATGTCCGAGGAAATAATCTCTACATCCCACTTGTGGATGCTGGGCCAGCGCTCAAGCAAGCACATGGCAATAGAGTAGGGCTCTTCGCCCGAAGAAGAAGGAATCACCCAGATGCGAATCGGATCGCCGTTTTTCTTGTTGGCCACAATCTCTGGCAGGATGGAATTGACCAAGCAATGAAACTGGTACTCTTCCCGAAAAAAGTAGGTCTCATTGATAGTCATCGAATTGACCAAGGCCTGCAACTCGGTGCCTGACGCCTGGAACCTGAGCATCGCAAAGTAGCTCCGAAAGCTGTCGTTGCCGGTGGTCTCAATGCGCTCTACCAGACGCTTGTCAACAAAGTAGCGTTTGGAGTGTTCAAACTGAATACCCGTCTTGCGGTAAAAGTACTCCTGAAACTTCAGAAAGTCATCTTCGCTAATGATGATTTTTTCCATAATTTTTTATACCTTTGCCGTGCGTTTCAACGCCAGATCAGCTGCAAACTGAATGTAGGGTTCGTCGGCATACCGAAGCTTCAGCCGTTCGAGTGCTTCATGTGAATCGGGTGAGCCTAATTCCCCAAGCAAGTCAACCGCTGTGCCGCAGACGTTGACCACCTGGTCTCGGTCAATGACGGCTATCAACCATTCTTCAACTTTGGGGTGCCGCAAGGATTCAAGAATATTCACCGCCATGATGCGCACGTCCGGATCAGTATCTACGAGTAAGCCGCTCATGATGGGAGCCACCTCGTCGGGCAGTGCCTTCATGGCCATGATGGCTTCGTTGCGTACTTGGGCGTCTTCGCTGCGTAAGCACTCCACCAAGCCGGCCACTGCAATCGGGCCGCCGAGTCGGGTCAGGGTGGTCAGTATTACCTCTCGTACCGACAGTTCTCCTTCGGCTTGAATGCGGGCGACCAATGCGGCGGTCGCCGCCGGATAGCTCAATAAATCGCGTGCTGCCCAGCGCCGAACGGCAGGGTCAGCGTCGGTCAACTGTTCAATCAAACCCGCGTAGTCGCGCACAAGCGCGCGCTCTTCAACGTCGCGAGGGGGAGGGGTTGTTTTTTTAATGAAGGCCATAGGGGTTCCTTTTTCAGCATTCAAGCCAGGTTTTGACTTGGGCTGCAATTTTTTCTGCGTGTAAGGTCAGTGTGGCGCCACCTCGGCTGATCAGCTCGGCGGGCATGCCAAACACAACGCAAGACTCTTCAGATTCGGCTATGGTGCGGCCGCCTCTTTTTTTGATGGCGGTGAAGGCATCGGCCCCATCGTTGCCCATGCCCGTGAGCATGATGCCCAGTACGTTGGAACAGGGCACATGTTCAAGCACCGATCGCCCCAGCAGCTCAACGGACGGATGCCACAAGAACTCTGCACTCTCCGGCTTGGCGATCACATTAAGCTTGCCTGCGCGCCGCACCACCTGCATATCGGCACCGCCTTTGGCAATGTAGATGGTGCCGGCCTCAAGCGTCATGGGCCGGTTAGCCTCGACCACTTCCATAGCGCACATGCCATTCATACGATGTGCAAATGACTGTGTAAAGCTCGCCGGCATGTGTTGGGCGACCAGTATGGGCCAAGGAAATTGAGCCGGTAGGTTGGGCAATATCAACTCCAGAGTGCGCGGCCCCCCTGTGGAGACGCCGATCAACACAACGCCTTCGCGCCCCGTGCCCTTGCTCGACATGGCAGCGGCTTGGGCGGGTACAACGGCGACGGCAGGCACCTGCCGAACAAGGGGTGGCGCAGGGCTTGACACCGCCGCTGGGCGAAAAACTTTTAGCCGCGCCTGGGCCGCGGTTCGCACCTTGCTGATTACAGTCGCACGAATGGTGTCGATGGCCAATGAGATGGTGCCGCCTGGTTTGACCACGTAATCAACAGCGCCCAAATTCAAGGCCTCAAAGGTGGCCAAAGCCCCTTTCTCAGTCAGCGACGAGATCATCACCACCGGCACTGGTCGGTCTGCCATGATGAGGGACAAGGCGGTGAGGCCGTCCATCTCTGGCATATTGATGTCAAGGGTGACGACATCGGGCATGAAGGTGCGGTTTTCCTCCACGGCCTCCCGCCCGTTGCGCGCCAGACGAATCTCAAAATCAGGCTCTGCGTCGAACATGGCCGACAGCTGTCGGCGCATCAACGCAGAGTCATCAACGATTAGCAGTTTGATCATCGTCCGCAGTCTTGTCTTTAAGCGTTGGCGTGTTGCGCAAGTTGGGCCAGGTCTTCGCGCTCTTGCTGCTCGATCAGGTGACGCGGCGCAATCAGTTGCACCATGCGTTTTTGCTTCTCAATGTTGGCCATGCGTGCCAGTAACTTGTTTTGCTCACCCGACAAGCGTGGCGCTGGCTCAATGGTTGATTTGTGAATTTTCAGCACTTCAACCACCGAGTCCACAATAAAGCCGGTGCGCACCCCATCCACCAAAAACACCATGATGCGTTGCTGGTCACTTCGTTCTACCTGGGTCAGACCCAGTCGACGACGCAAGTCCATCACCGGCAACACCGCACCCCGCAGGTTAATCACGCCTTCTACGGCGGGCGGTGCCTTGGGCACATGGGTCAGCTGCTCCGCGACGCGCACAATCTCTTGAACGCTGTCAATGGGTACGCCAAACTCTTCTTTGCCCAACAAGAAAACAACGACTTGCTCCTCGTCATCGCTCCTGTCGTCATCCTGGGCGCTTGAGGTGTTTTGGGTTTGCTTATCGTTCATGGTGTCCACGCTAGTTAAAGCAGCCTTGATGGCTGCGTGGCGAAACATATTGCCCACCGACAAGATAGAAACCAATCGCTTTCCACCGTCGAGACGACAAATTTGCGAAATTTCAGACAAGTCCCCTTCTTTGGCCAGCAGCACGGGCATGGCGTCCACATCAGTGCGCGCTACACGCAACACCTCGTTGACGCTGTCCATCACCACGCCTACCGATGCGCCGCCCAGAGACACCACCACGATGCGGCTGTTCTCATCGGCCGCACGGTTGGACAGGCCAAACATGCGACGCAAAGAAACCAGTGGCAGCAAGCGGTTGCGCAAGGTCATGACCCCCAGCACATGTGACTCAGAGTGCGGCACTTGCACGATCAATTCAGGGACCTGCACAATTTCCTGCACATCGTCGATCACGATGGCGTACTCCTGATGCGCCACCTCAAAGCTCACCAGGTGCAATTCATCGCTGGCTTTGAGTTCCTCAGTTTGCTTCAAATGATCAGCATCTGATGTGGATCCCGCATGGTGTTGAACTGCTGAAGCCAGTGCACCCGCAAATTCGGCAGCGATAAGTTTGCCGAAGTCGAGCACCATGATCATGGGGTAGCCACCTACATCCTTGAGCAGGCCGGAGACCAGATCCGTATTGACCGTGGCGCTGATGGCGCCAGCACCTTCGATTTGCTTCGGGTCAACGCTGACCACACTCACCACTCGGTCCACCACGAAGCCCAGGGGCTGCCCTTGGTCGATGACAACGGCGCGGGTGGCATCGTCATAAGCGCGTTCATCAAACCCGAATATGCGGCGCAAGCTGACGATGGGTAGCACCTTGCCGCGCAGATTGGCCAGTCCGTCCAGCGTACGCGGGGCCAGGGGCACCCTCACGACGTCTGGGACCCGGATGATCTCTTGCACCGGGGCCATGTCGACCGCGAACACTTCAGTGCCCACGATAAACGTCACAAACTGGCGAATGTCGGACACCGCCTCACGCGCAGTGGTATCAGCGTCAAGCGCCGAATCTTGCAAGCTTGTCAGAGCTTCAGTAGTCATAGCGTTCTCCTAAGTGCATGGACTGGCGCATCATGCGCTTTGAAGTTCGTCAGCGAGCGAGGCGATTTCCTCAACCGCGGCCGATAACTGCTCCGAGGCTTGTGACTGCTGCTTGGCGACTGTGGCGGCTTCGTTGGCCGCTTTATCGGCCTGCTGGGCAGCGGCAGAGATTTGGTCCACACCCGCTTTAACTTGGGTAATAGCGCCAGCAATCTCGTTGGCTGCCGTCAAAATTTCGCGGGTGCCCACGTCCACCGCACCAATGTCAGTTTCAATGGCGATCAGACTGGAAGTAATCGATTTGGCCTTTTCAGCGGCTGCCGATGCAGTGGCCATGATCTCATTGAGGTCACGTCCGACAATGCCGATTTGGTCTTGCACCGAGCGCACCAAGTCTTTGATGCGGTCGGCATTTTCAGCCGAATCGTGGGCCAAGTTGCGAATGTCGGTAGCGACCACCACGAAACCCTTGCCAAATTCACCGGCGCGGGCGGCTTCAATCGATCCGTTCACTGCCAGCATATTGGTTTGAATGGAGACAGTGGTGATGGCATCCACAATCTTGTCGATGCGGCGCGATACCAACTCAAGCTCTTTGATCTGTTTCAGGCTGTCGCGTGAGGCATCCACTGACGATGAAATGCCGGTGACCAAGCTGTCGATGCTGATCTTGTTGATGTCTAGCAAACTCTTGATGGCGGTGACTTTTTCGCCACTGGTCTTGCCAAGTTTTTGGGCAACTTCAGTGCCCTTTTCGATCTGGGAAATGGCGGCTGCCACTTCTTCAGTGCCCGCAGACTGCACTTGCGCGCCTTTAAGAATTTGGTCCAAAGCGGCCATGATTTGGGCGCCGGAGCGTGTGATTTCCTGCACGGCAGACGACAACTGCTCAGCGGCCGAGGCCACTTCTTCGGCGCTTTTGGCGACATCGGTGGAGTTCTTCAGGTCTTCTGACAACTCAGCCAAGCTTTGCGAGCCTTGCATGCTCTCTGCGAGTGCCTGGCTTTGTTGTGCCACGGTTTTGGCGGATTCTTCAGCGGCCGCAGACTGCTCTTCAGCGGCCGCAGCGATATCTTCTGAACCGCGCAGTGCCTGTTTGGCAGCATTGGTGGATTGTTGTGCACCTACTGCAATTTCACGCACGCCCCGTACGATTTCAATCGCGTCAACTCGAATTTGCTCCAGTTGCAGAGTGATTTTTTTCCCGTTCTCCACCTCGTTTAAAACACGCTCGACAGAAGTTCCCATGCCTTCAGCGATCACTTTGACTTCTTGCTGAATTTGTCCAACCAGGTCTTGGATTTGTTTGGCGCTTTTCTCGGATGTTTCAGCCAAGGTCCGGACTTCATCGGCGACCACTGCAAAGCCCTTACCATGTTGTCCGGCCCGCGCCGCTTCGATGGCGGCATTCAAGGCCAACAAATTGGTTTGATCAGCAATGCGCGCGACGGCTTTGACGATATCGCCAATGTTGGCGGCTTGTTTTTCCAGTTCAATCACCATGGTGACCGACGCGCCCTGGCGTTCGGCGGCAATACTGACGTTTTCCACCAACGTAGCGACTTCGCCACTGATTTGGGCGACCAGCGTTTGAGTGGCTTCTGCCTTGGTCTGGCTGATGTCTGCATTTTGCAATTGACGGGCAATCGCGCCCTCTACATTTTTAAGAGCAGCCAGTGAGACCTGAGCTGCGCCAGAAGCCTCCTCAGCACCCGTGGCGATTTGGTCCGAAGCCCGCTTCATCTGCTCCGCAGCAGCGGAGGCGCTGTCAATGCCGGAAGAGAGTTGCGCCGTAGCCGCTGCAATGCGCTCTGCCGCTTGCTGCTGCTTGGCCAGTGTTCTTGCCCGCTTGCGCTGTGCTTCGGCATCGCGTGTTGAGGCAGACGATGCCTTGGCACCCTCTGAAGTGAGTGTGTTCGTCATGCTGGAAGACTTCTTCATCAATGCCATTTGAGGCTCCTTTAAGTGGGTGAGGCAATCTGGCTTAGGCGCTTTGATTGCGGGATTGTTTGCAACGTTACTTTGCAAATGCAGGGCTTAGGCTGAGCAATAATGGGCAGCCGTAAGTGGGAGAGCGCAAACCTGGTATGCCATTGACCAAGGCTTGGCGGGCTATCGCATGGTTTGTGCACGCAATAGTTCCAAAAAAGCCGAGATGAGGGATAGGGTTCATAGTCCCATCATCTGGCAAGGTGATTTTATTTAAAGTGAGATAAAACCCGTTTTATCGGTTTTATTCCGTCGAGCAGAAAATAGCGTCAGAAACCCCGACCTATTTCCATCCATAGTCGTGTTGCTGTTGCTGCTCCTGCACCAGATACGGTGGCTGCCTTTCCGGTGGGTGTTGCCGCAAAAGCTTTGGCGCTCCACGAATCAGGACCTGCCCAGGTCAGCCCCAGGCCAGGGCCATTTAGCGTAAAACGGTTGTTCTCACCTGATCCATGTTTGTTGATGGTGACATCGCCTTTGTCATAGAACACAAGCCCGGTCAGTTGACCACTCAGGATAGTGCCCAGTTCACGCCGGTATTCCGTGTTGAGCATAGAGGCACCATCGCCGCTGGGCGAGACGCCCGTGTCAAAAGCGCGCACGCCGTTGGGGCCTGCCACTGACATTTGTTGTGAGCTGTCTAGGTGCCGGTTGGCCCATTGCCGGGTGTAGTTGAAATACAGGCTGTCTGTTGCAGTCAACCGCTGCAAGCGGCTCAGGTTGGCATTTAGCCTAAAAAAATCACTCTCGGAATCCCTTGAGTCACGCCCCCTTGTGACTCCTAGGCTCCATGTGCTGAAGTTTTCTCTTTCAGCCAGCAGTACATCTCTGGCATCCCCATTCAGGGTGACGGTAAAGTTTTGCAAACGCCGGTTATTGATGCCTTCTGAGGTGGTGTCTGCAAGCGTGAGTGCATCAAGCTGGAGTTGGCCATAAAGGTTCAAGTCGCGCTGTCTGAGAAAGGTTTGCTTGGCCCAAAGACTACTCACTTTCGCAGAGCCCTCTGAACCCGTTGCGCCAAAGTTGCCCTGCACTTGGTATTGCAGTGATGACGTGGAGCCACCTAGGCGGACCCCATCGCCGGTCAAAAAAGCTTCGTAAGACAAGCGCCCGTAGTGCATGCCTGGGCCCGAGCTTAAAACGCTGACGCTCAGGATGTCGCTGTTTTTGAGTTTTAGGGGGTCGTTGAACACCACCGTGCTGCTGAGGCGTTCACGCCCGGTATAGCTGCTGCCATAGCCGTCAAGCATCACTTGGCCATAGGCAAGGGGTGAGGCCGCAACATTGATTTGAAAATCAGACGTGTCGGCGTCTTCGCCCCTGGTAAAGCTGGAGCTCAGCGAGATACCTGGCAGGTCTGAAATGAGCAACAAAGCACGGTCAAGCGGGGCTTGTTCTATGTCTTGAGCTGTTTGTAGGGCTGCCAGTGGCGCGGCGATCAGGCGGTCTCTGACGCCACTGGTGTTGTTGACTTTGATTTCGCCGTAGCGAGCCAGAATGATTTGTACCTTCACCAAGCCATCCGTGATGGTTTGCGCCGGAATGATGGCGCGCGCCAGCGGGTAGCCTTGGCGCTGGTAGTAGTCGCTGATTCGGGAAACTGCGGTTTGAAGCTCTTCAAGCGTCAGGTTTTTTTCCTCAGCATCAGCGACCAGGGCCTGCAGGGTGGCCGTCGCTATTTTCTTATTGCCCGTAATCTGAATTTTTTTTACAAAAAACCGCTCCCCCGAGTTTTGATCTGCGGTGGTCTTTACTGGCTGCGCAGACTGAGGTCTGGCTGGTGTTGCCGGTGCCGGTGTGGCCACGGTGGGCGCAGGGATTAGTTGTAACAAGGAACCCGCATCCGGTCCGGCCAAGGCATTTATTGAAAAAATGGCGGGGACCAGTAAAAGGTACTTCGCGGTGTATGAAAGCTGCATATCTTACTGCTGTGTTACGGACATAGTCGTGTTGTGCCACCAAGACCGAGCGTGCCGCCCACGTTGACTTACGAGCCCTAATCAAACAGGCTGAGCGACTAAAACTGGTGTTGCTAAATAGGCGAAGTTACTGAGTCACCTTGTAGGACATGCTGTCACTAGTGATCGTTATGTTGTAGGTAGTGGCGGATTGATGTAGTTCGATAGTGTTGTTGTTGCCATTTGCAGTCAAAGTCGACTCGTTATTGCCGGGCTGCGTTACCACGAAGTTATTCAAATTACCATACTGGTTGACCGTAAGTTTTGAGTTGCCGGCCTGCGACGCGGTGATGCTGTTGCCAATGCCTTGTTGGTCGGTACGAACAGTGTTTTCGTTACCTGTTTGAGTCAGACTCGCCACGTTAAGGTTGCCACCTTGCAGGACGTATGCCCTGTTGCCTGATCCCGACTGAAAGATCTCGGCAAAATGGGCATTGTGGTTCAGGTCAAGCGTGCCAACTGTCTGGTCGATTTGCGCCAGGTTGCCTGCTCCGTCTTGCTGGATATGGGCCACACCCTGCGTTGCGTTATTGTTAAAGGCTGTCTGCGAAAGATCTACCTGCGGCACCAGATCAAAGGCCGCTAGTGGGCCGGCCATGAACAGGCAGGCAGCCCATAAGCAAGCCCACTTAAAGAAGACTCGGTTTGGTTTCATCGCTAGGCTCCTTCAGCAATCAGTTGATATAACCGAGCAGTGGGCCCACGGCGCTATTGCTGTTCTCGAAGATGCCCGTGGTGCTGGGTGAGGGCGCTTTGAGGGGCGGCAGTGACAGTTTTGATGACAGTTTTAATTCATGGGGGGTCACCTCGGGCTGAATCAGCGGGCGCACCATGGATACCCGGTTGACCGCCGCGTTTGCACTAAACCCGATGTTGGGGCCTGCCTCGGGGGTGGACCTGTCTCGCACGTTGTCTTGCGCTTCTTTCAGGTAGGCTTGAATGATGGGCGAGTTGATATCTTCATCATCGGCGAGGGCCAGCACGCGGTCTCGCACACTTAGTGCTGTTAAATGGATAACTGCAGACTCTATGGCCTCGCGCACCGCCAGTTGGGCCGGCTCATTGGTGGTAAAGCCGGTTTCCAGCTGCAAGAGGCGCTGGTAAGAAACAAAGGCGTACAGGCCTGAACTAATCTGGTGGGAATAGATGGTTTTGGTAACCGACACTGTGTCTAGCACTTGCCCATTGCGAATATCGACCATCCGCAGGTTGACCGTGACTTGGTCAACGCGGTATGAGTCGTGGGCGCCAATCCCCAGGTAGTTGGCCCCCATGCCGCCGGTGCGCACATTGGACTCATAGGCAATCACGCCGCCCTCAATGTTCAAGCTGGCGGGCACCAGGCCAGGCAGGTTGATGGCGGGCTTGCCTTTATCGGTGGTAGATTCAATGGCGCGAACAATCTTGCGCTCGGTCAGCAAATTTTGCAGGCCCTCGCGCTCCACAGGGCTGTACCAACCGGAGTCCTTCAGTGCCTTGACCAAAATGGAGGCCGCGCCTTGCGTGACCGAGGTGGAATAAGAGCTGTCTGGCGAGGGCTTGAACTGCCCGGTCTGGTCCCGAAAGGCATACACCGCCACGGCAATCTTTTCTTTCGGCTTGGGCAGGTTGACCAGGTCACGGGTAATTTGCGACGCGGGCGACAACTGGGCGTTGGACTTGACATTAGAGGCCGGCACGCTGGTGCAGGCGCTTAAATAAAACACGGCGCACAGCACGCTAACTCCTCGCAACAAGTGCTTGTTGAGGACTAAACTTTTCATAATGTACCTGGTGCAATCTCAATAGTTGATGAATTGCCTGCCTTGTCGGTGGTCACAATGGTCAGGTTGCTGCTGCTGTCCGGTTGCGTAATGGTGACCGTAAAGTCGCCCGCCGTGTAAGTGCCCGCTTTAAGCAAGGAGGAGGTGCCAAACAGGGTAGCCATAGTCTCAGAGGCCAGGCGGTTCAAAATCAAACTATTCAGTGAGGCGCTGAATTTGTCAACAGCAGTGAGCGGCACTTTGGACGACACCACGACCGGCGCGCGCATGCTGTTTTGAACTTGGGCAATGGAGAGTAAGCCGGGCGCGTTGTTGGGGTTGCCGCCAAAGCTGGGGTTGATGGGGGCGTAGACCATCTCGGTCGCACCGACGCCAAGGCTCAGCGTCAGAAAAATAGCCTGGCAACCCAAAGCGGGGAATAAGTTATTCATTGAAAATTTCATAAAGAAGTCCCTTTAAAAAGTTAGGGGTCACGCTGGGTAGTCTCATAGTTCATCGCCGGCGATGTCAGGGTCGCCCGGGCCGTTCATCTGCAGCGCCAGGGCAATCAAGGCCTCGTGCGCGGTGTCGGCCGCCTGCTCACTGAGCTCTCGAATCTTGACCAGCTTGAACGGCAAGTTGGAAAAGAAAAGACGCCTTTGGCCATACATCACCCACACCTGATTCCCTAAACGTTTGGACGAACGCTCGCCAATCTCCAGCGAGTACCTTTCGCTGTCTGGCTTTTCACGCCAAAACTCCAAAAAGCTGCGGTAAAAATCAAGCCCGTCAGTCGTGCGTGTCATATTGACAATCAGGCCGCTAATGCCGTTGTCGTTATTTTTTGCATTACCTTGCGGGAGGGCTTGCGCATGCACGCACACCAGCCCACTCGCCGCAAAAGCAAGTGCCGAAAGGAAGAATCTTTTGGTAATCATGGCGATAAAAAAAGAACACCCCAGTTTCAGCTATTGCCCAGTATTTCAGGCTGGGATGAAGTGGTTTATTCCTATTCTTTTCTTAGGGTTGATTTTTACTTTTGATTGATGATGGCTCTATTGCCAAATCCAGCTTGAGATATATATGCCACAGTTGATACTGCTCCGCTCTGCACAATGGAAGCATAATTTTGCCCATCGGTCTGCAGTATGTAAGCGTTGTTTCCCGGTGAGGTTTGGTCAATGGAGGCGTAGTTAAAATCTGTTACGCCAGCTGTTGCTATTTGTTCAATAAAAGCGAAGCTGCCTGATGTTCCCGATCCTATGTCGGACTGAAATATGACGGCTGCACTTACTGTAAATCCATTTGCGTCGCCCGCCATGGCAGCTTCGTAGGCGGTTTTAAACTCTCCAGCTCTAATTGCGGTGTCAAAACCTGCTTGATTTTGGACTGCTGGAAGTACAGCTGTAAGATCAGTGAGGGTATCAGCATGCACAGAAAAAGAGATACTGGCAGTCAAAGCAAAAGCAAAAACAATGGCAGCAACAGTGGATTTTC
>CAIMHL010000115.1 GCA_903840825.1 uncultured beta proteobacterium | reverse complement strand
GTATTGAGAAATAATTTCCCTGACTGACCGCAATGGAGCGACTCACTCGAACTTCTGCAGTTGGTCGGGTCCGGTCGTAGAAATTTGGAATATGCCTGCTACAAAGCAGCCGTTGCCACTAATGAGATCGACCGGCAGCTTTGTTTCGATCATTTAGTCAAAGTTGGCACCCAATATCATGACCATTTACCCACTTGCATCAGTTGATGCAAACCTGATTTTAAGTACGAGTCGCTCAGGCTGAAGTTAGCGCCGCACGAAACAATCGTCAATTACTATCATTGAGTAGTCGAAGAAAACCCCACCGGTTACGCCGTGGGTACCAACAAAGTTTCACGCAATTGAAAAAGGTGCTTTGTGCCACATGCATTTAGGCCTTTGCAGATCGTCGGAGACACTCTTGATAGAACCGTCAAGGTTAATCAAAAGTGCGATACGGCAACTGATCTTCACGGTGATACCCGATCCACTTCTACTTGCATCAATTAGCAGAGTGGCAGTGCATCGGTCACTTCAGACGAGATTGGTAGGCTCGCCATCCACCAAAGTCGGTAATATCGGTGGCGCCCTGCAGTCCACTGGGCTCACAAATAAACCCGGCGACCTGACTGCCGTTTGCCAGTACGGTGCGGCCGATGCCCAGCGGCGCGGGGATGCCATCCACAAAACTGCCGAACTGGCTAGCTGGCAGCTCCCACACTTCGACTTCAATCGCACTGCCGCCCTCGGCCACACGGACCAAGCCGGGGCGACGACCGTCGGACAAGGCATAAAGCAGGTATTGAGGCGCTGTGGTGGTGCGCTGCACAAGCCGGGCGCCCCGACTTGTGAGTTGGGGGTTGAGCGGCTGGCCTTGCAGATGCGCGCCGCACACAGCGACCCGCATCTGACCTGAGGGCACAGCCACGGCCGGTTCAAACGACATGGCGACATGCCCGGTTGCCCCCAGCGTGGCCGCCTGCCCCTGCAGCGCGCCCTGCCAGCGTTGCGCTAAGTGCAGCAATGGCTGATCCTGGTGTGCTTGGGCGACGAAGGTCACGCCGCAGGGCAGACCATCATGACGAAACCCGGCAGGCACTGCGATGGCGCTGTAGTCCAGTAAATTGACAAAGTTGGTGTAATAGCCAAAGTCACTATTGCGGGCAACGGGCTCGGCCAGCATAGTGGCAATACTGTGGATGGTGGGTGACGTGGGCAGCAACATGCAATCGATGTCGCACCACACCCCGGCACAGCGCTGGGCCAGCGCACGCAGCTGGTACTGGGCTGCAAAGGCATCTGCCGCCAGTGGTTTGGCGCCACCCAGCGTGATCTCGCGGGTGACCGGGAACACGGACTCGGGATGGGCATCGATGAATTCTCGGATCGCTTGGTAGCGTTCAGCCACCCACGGACCTTCATACAAAAGTCTCGCCGTGTCCGCAAAAGGTGCAAAGTCGATTTCCACCAGTTCAGCACCCAATGTTCTGGCGTGCTCCATTGCTTCGTTATAGCACTGGGCGTACGCGTCGTCGCCGTAAAACTGTAATTGGTCTGGGCGCGGAACACCTAGTCGCCACTGCTCGGCTCGGCCAAAATCAAAACCATGGGGCTGCGCTGCGCGCGAAAAAGGGTCTTTCGCGTCAAAGCCGTGGGCTACGGCAAACACCTGTTGCGCGTCATTCGCCGTCAAGGCAAAAATGGATACTACGTCCAGCGAGCGGCAGGCCGGCACGACGCCGTTCGTGGACAACAGTCCCAGACTGGGTTTCAGGCCCACCAGGTTGTTGAAGCCAGCAGGCACACGACCTGAACCAGCGGTATCTGTTCCCAAGGAAAAGCTCACTTGGCCCAAGGCAACCGATACCGCAGAGCCTGAGCTGGAGCCACCCGATACAAAGTCAGAGTTGAAGGCGTTATGACAAGCTCCATAGGGTGAGCGCGTGCCGTTCAGTCCGGTGGCAAATTGATCCAAGTTAGTCTTGCCAATGGCGATAGCGCCCGCGTCAAGCAGGCGCTGCACCACCGTGGCGCTGACTTCGGGCGTGTAGGCGTAATCTGGACAACCTGCGGTGGTCGGTACGCCAGCTAAGTCAATGTTGTCCTTGATGGCAAACGGAATGCCCCACAAGGGCAGCCCCTGTGGACCGCTGACCATCAAAGCCTGCGCCCGGGCACGCAGAGCGACAGCGTCAATGCGGTAAATCCAGGCCTTGTGGGTGTCATCATCTACGGTGGCCAGGACCTGCTCAACCACCTCGATTGGCGTTAAAACGCCGTCACGATACGCCTGCTGTAGTGCACCCAGGCTGAGTGATATGGGGGTCTTTTTCATGCAACTTCTCCTTGAATAACCACAACGTCTTGTCCAGCAGCCACGGCGCTGCCTTCTCGGCAGGCCATGCGCAGGACATGACCTGAGCAGGGTGCAGATACAGTGAACTCCATCTTCATGGACTCAATAACCAAGAGAGCATCGCCCTCGGCGACGAAGTCACCCTCGGCCACGAGCAGTTTCCATACACTGCCTGGTACTGCAGTGGCCACGCCACGAGCCCCAGTGGGCAAGCAGTCGGGCGCTGTCGCCGCGTCAAGCGCCGCGGGCTCACCCACATACTCCGCCAATCCTGCCACTCGCCAGCGCTCGCGCTCATCCTCAAACGCCTGACCTTGCTGGCTGCGAAATAAGGCAATATCGGTCTCGTTTTCTTTCAGGAATTCGCTGTACTGGTGCAGGCTGAAGGTGCCCTCTTCCACCCGCAGCGGATAGCGTCCCGCAGGAAAGTCACGTCTGATTTGCAACAACTCCTCCTCACTCACCGGGTAGAAACGGATTTGGTCGAAGAAACGTAACAGCCAGGGCTTGCCGGGCTCGAATGCTGGCGCACCACTGTCGCCGTCGCGCCAGCGGTTCCACATCTGCAAAGTGCGACCCACAAACTGGTAGCCCCCAGGCCCTTCCATGCCATAAACACACATATAGGCGCCGCCAATACCCACGGCGTTCTCAGGCGTCCAGGTACGGGCCGGGTTGTACTTGGTGGTGACAAGTCGATGCCGTGGGTCCAGCGGCGTTGCCACTGGCGCGCCAAGGTACACGTCACCCAATCCCAGCACCAGATAACGGGCATCGAACACGATACGCTGCACGGCATCGATATCAGCCACGCCATTGATACGGCGGATGAACTCGATATTGCTAGGGCACCAAGGCGCATCGGGGCGCACTGACTGCATGTACTTTTCAATCGCCAGTCGGGTTGCGCTGTCGTCCCACGACAGGGGCAGGTAGACGGTGCGAGACGGAACGACGAGGTCGTCGGTATCGCCCAGCGCATCGTCGGCGGCAAAGATCGCCGCCACCAGATCAGAACGCGACTGTTGCTTCGGTTCAAAATGAATTTGCAATGAACGAATACCAGGTGTCAGGTCCACGATGCCCGGTAGATTCTGCGCCTGCAACGATTGCATCAGGCCGTGCACCCGAAGACGCAGTGCAATGTCCAGCACGGCGTCGCCCAGCTCCACCAAGACATAGCGGTCGCCGGCTTGGCGCAGCACCAGGGCCGGGCATCCATTTCGAGCTTCACGCTGGGCGAGGATGGGTGAACCCACGGCCTCGGTGCGCAGGGGGGTGGCTGGCGCT
>CAIMHL010000114.1 GCA_903840825.1 uncultured beta proteobacterium | reverse complement strand
CGTTGGCCGAAAGCTGGTCGGGCGCTGGCACTCACCGGTATCGCCTCGCTTTGCCGGGCTAGAGTGAGCGGGTCTTGGTGCTGGCCGTTGACCCTGAACTCGAAATGCAAATGCGGCCCCGTGGCCCACCCGGTGGCGCCCACCGCGCCAATATGCTGACCCTGTGTGACCGCTTGGCCATGGCGTACCAACAAGCGGCTTAAATGGGCGTACACCGTGGTGTGTTGGTTGCGGTGATTGATGAACACCACATTGCCAAAACCGTTTTGCACACCCGCGAATTCCACCACGCCTTCCCCCACACTGCGCACCGGGGTGCCAGTGGCGGCCGCGTAATCAAGGCCGCGGTGGGCAGCCCATTTTTGCAAAATGGGATGAAAGCGCATTTTGAAGCCGCTTGTGATGCGGGAAAATTCCATTGGCGAGGCCAGGTAGACACGCCGCAAGCTTTGTCCGTCAAGCGTGTAGTAGTCCCCCTTGGCGCCAGCTACTGGTTCACGGAACCACATGGCCTGGAATTTTTTTCCGCCGTTGACAAATTCGGCGCTGAGCACCCGCCCACTGCGCAGGGGCTCGCCATCGCCTTCAAGGGTTTCGTAGACGATGGAGAACCGGTCGCCCTTGCGCAGCGCGCGGTGGAAATCGATGTCCCCAGAAAATATTTCAGCCACCTGTACCGCAACCGCTTCAGGAATGCGCGCCTCGTCGGTGGCAGCAAACAGCGAGCTTTGGATACTGCCGCTGGCCAGTCGCGTCGAGACCGTGAGCGCTGCGGTTTCCAGCCTCGACGCCCAAGCCCCGCCAACGGGTTCGATCACCAGGCGTTTGAATTGGCCCTCATCCTCGGCGCTCCAGCGCGCGCTGAGTTTTTGCAAGGTGTTCTGCCGGGTGGCCTCAGCGCTCACCAAGCGTCCACTGCGGCCTAGCAGCAAGCGCGCCTTGGCGTCGGAGCGCAAAAATTGAGCGGCAGAGGGATCGTCCACGCCCAAGCGTCGCAGCAGGCTGTCGGCAGTGTCGGAGGCGCGGGTCAGGTCAGAGCGGTACAGGTTCAGTGCTGGCACGCCTAGGTTGGCCGAGTCAGCGAGCTCAGGCAGTGCAATCGATTCAACAACTTGACGAATGGTTTGTTCTGCCGGGTCGGGTGCGAATGCAGCGAGGGCGTAGGTGGCGCCCACGCCGCCGAGCAATAGCGCTGCAAACAGTCCGGCAAACTGCTTGGGATACTGCGCCAAGCAGGCCTGCGCCGAGCGGCGCGAGGATTGGATGGCGGTGATGAGGCGGTGCAACAAAATTAGGCGTTTGTAGGTTGCCGGGATGGTGCGATACGGTTTGACCGTTTTGGACTGTGTCTGAGCCGACTAAAATTCAAGCACAGGAGGGCATGCAGTATAGCCGCACCAAGCCCCTTGTCATCCCCGTTAAAACCCTTATGAATCAAGCGCCTGCCCCCCAATTCCCCGTCACTGAGCGGGTCCAGCAGTCCTTGGCCGTGTCCCTGCGTGGCTGCGACGAGCTGATCCCGCAGGAGGACTGGGTCAAAAAACTGGCCCGCTCAGAGGCCACCGGCATACCGCTGCGCATCAAGCTTGGCCTGGATCCAACGGCACCCGACATTCATGTCGGGCACACCGTGGTGCTCAACAAGATGCGCCAACTGCAGGACCTGGGCCATACCGTGATTTTTCTGATTGGTG
>CAIMHL010000113.1 GCA_903840825.1 uncultured beta proteobacterium | reverse complement strand
GGGAGTGGATGATCGATCGGTTTTCGCATCCCCTGAGCAGTCACACACCGGCTTCCGCTTGCAGCCCGTATTTACCGATTCAATCGAGCCTAGCCGGCCCATCAGTAAGATTCGTTACAGGGACTCATCACGCTGTCAAGCACTGATTGGATAGATTTTCTTTTGTGGTTAACGGTTTTCGGCTTTAGCGTGATCTGAAGCGGCGAGGAAACGGGAACAGACTGCACATTTACAGACGGCCTTGTTGCACTTATTGTGCGGGCCCAGATACGAACCGCTCGGCGGGGCTCCATTTGCAAAACGGGTCTATGCCAATGCATTCCCCTGAATCTTATCGAGCTTTCCCGCCGCCGGTCTGACCTGTCTACTGCATCTTCAATTTCACGTCTTGCAGAAAATAATCGAATCTACTACGCCACCACCACTGACGGATTGCTTGGTTTAACACTTACATAACGGGGATCGAAGGTACTCCCCTTGGTCATCATGGCCCACAGAATTCGTGCGTTCTTATTTGCCATCGCTACAGCCGCCTTTTGCCAGCCGGACTTTTCTCGCAGCTGATTCAGCCACCTTGAGATGGGGTCATCGCGTTTTTGTGCTGTCATTACCGCTGACTTTGCACCCTGTATCAGCAACGTGCGCAGGTACATGTCGCCGCGCTTTGTGATGCCGCCCAGACTAGTCTTCCCGCCGCTAGAGTTTTGCCTTGGCGTCAACCCCAACCAAGCACCAAACTGCGCACCGTTCTTGAACTGATGGAAGTCACCAACTGTAGCCACCAAGGCGGAGGCGGTGATCGGTCCAACTCCCATAAGCCCTTTAGCAGCCTTGGCCTGGGCATCATCTTTGATGTGCGAATTGATGCGCTCATCGCACCATTGGATTCGTTTTTCAAGACCTTTCCATTGTTCATAGGCCTCCTGAATTACAAGCCGCGCCAATCCAGAGAGTTCGTTGGTGGCATCTTCCAACATATCGTTCAACTTCTCACGCAATTTCTCCGGCTTTATAGATACGACCAGGCCGAACTCGGTCAACATACCCCGGATACGATTGATGCTTGCTGTCCGCTCTTCCTTTAACCCCTCGCGCAATCTGTGCACACACAATATGCCCTGTTGAACTGTGGACTTGACTGGCACAAAATGCATGTTCGGCCTGGATGCAGCCTCGCAAACAGCAGCTGCATCATTGGCGTCATTTTTGCCACGCTTGCCCTGCACCCGATAGGGGGCCACAAGGTGGGCCGCGATAACTTTGGCGTTCAAGCCAAGGGCAATAAGCTTACGAGCCCAATGGTGGGAACCTCCGCAGGCCTCCATAGCCACTAAGCATCCTGGCGGCAGCTGCGCACACCAGGGCAAAAACTTGTCTCGATTCAACTGACGGTTGGTAACCAGTTTGCCACCAGCATCTACGGCGTGAATCTGAATCACCGTCTTAGCCAAGTCGACGCCAACTCGTGTAATCGCATTCATGGAACTTCTCCTTTCAAGGTTAAAGATTGACTTCCGCAATCCAATCTTGGCACTTAATGCCGCTACCTGAAAGTGGGGAGTCCCTTCGTATTTGCAAATTCGGCCACTTTGACCAACGGCCGCTAAAGAGACCCCATAGGAACCAATATTTGGCTTGGATCAGACAAATCGTTGGATCCCATCGGCACATTTTCGGCGCACTGACCCCCAAAATGCCGATTTGCGATCGCGAACGTCAAAGAATCATGAATAAAAGTTGATGTGGCCGATTCTGCGCGAATCTTACCGACAGCCCACCTTGTTCCGGGAGCGGGTT
>CAIMHL010000112.1 GCA_903840825.1 uncultured beta proteobacterium | reverse complement strand
GCAGTTCTTGGTCGGAGGCTGACTTGTTTTCTAGCCGCGCCGTAATGGCGGCCAGTGCATCTTCGGATTCTCCCAGCATCGGCCCGAGTAGCTTGGCAACGGGCAGCCCGCGCAGAGCCATCAACCGGTAGGTCTCTATTTCGAGCAGCCGTTGCGAGATGCGCCCGGCGCGGGTCTCGGAGGTGATCTCGGGCGCAATGACCAACATGCGCTCGAAACCATCGGCGCCAATTCGAAACTCGGTCAAGGCCCACGAGTGACCTGTCGGCACAACGGGTGTTGGCGTTTCCCCGGCGACCCGCAGAGGGCTTGGTGAAAAACCAAGTTGCGAGGCCACGACGCCACGGCCCCCAAACCAGGTTTGGGCTTTCGCCATCAGCGCGCGCGGGTCGCTCAAATCCCCATGCACCATCGCCATTTGAATAGCCGCCACCGTTCGTCCAGGGATGCTGCGCATCCAGGCCGCTTCAACCACCGGTTGGCTAAGTAAATTGGGTTCACTGGCACCTAAAAAAGCAGCCTCAGGGAGGGCTTGGACAATGGAATAACGCGTAAATTCGGTATGCCGCTCCCACTTCACGGTGAACCCCTCAAAGCGTAAGCGCAAAAAATTGCCCTGTAATTGGGCCAGGTTCAAGTCCTGTTGTCCCGGCAGTTGGCGCAGGTGCGCGCACTCATCTTCCCGGCTGACACCGGTATTGAGTACGGCCACATAAATAATCAGGGCCGGCAAACGCACTCGTGCTGATGGTCGGGCGTGAACTTCGTTGTGTAGCTCAGTGCGCAGTGGGTCATCTTGTGGCAGCAGGGCGTCCAAAGGGGCAGTTAAATTCATAAATGTATTTTGCATGCAATTGTTGGCGGGACGTTGAAGCGCAAGGCTGGGTAGCTACATCACCTCTGATCAGTCAAATCGCCAGACATCCCGCAGCCCTTGCCAATGAGCGACCCGAGGACCGCGGTGATCATCACAAAATCCATGGGAGCGATTAAAGGGCGATGATCGGTATTTTGAGGTAGTGCACGCCATTATCCTCAGCAGGCGGGAGTCTGCCGGCGCGCACGTTGACCTGAACGGCGGGCAATATAAGCACGGGCATGCTCAGTGTTTTGTCGCGGGCGGTGCGCAGTGCAACAAATGCCGCCTCTGACACGCCCTCATGCACATGGATGTTGGACGCCCGCTGCGCGCCCACTGTGGTTTCCCAAACCGGGCCTCGCCCGGCTGGTGGGTAGTCGTGGCACAGGTGAAGCCGGGTCTCTGGGGGCAAGGCCAGCACCTTTTGGATGGACCGATACAGTGTGGCGGCATCGCCCCCCGGAAAGTCGCAGCGCGCTGTGCCGTAGTCAGGCATAAACAAGGTGTCACCCACAAACACGTCTTGGCCCATCACATAGGTCATACAAGCGGGAGTGTGCCCTGGTGTGTGCATTACCTGTACAAGCACTTCCCCTATGTTGAAGGTCTCACCGTCTTTAAACAGGTGGTCAAACTCTGAACCTTCGGTGTCCATGTCCTTTGCGTTAAAGACCTTTTTAAAAACCGCTTGGACTTGGCAAATAGGCTGACCAATCGCAATTTTTCCACCTAGCTGCAGCTTTAAATAAGGCGCGGCTGACAGGTGGTCAGCGTGGGCGTGGGTTTCCAGCAACCAGTCGACTGTGAGGCCATTTTGTTGCACATAAGCGATGACCTGGTCAGCGTGGGTGTGCGACGTGCGGCCTGACTTGGGGTCGTAATCCAGCACGCTGTCAATGACGGCCGCCCGCTTGAGCACGGGGTCAGCCACCACATAAGTCACGGTAAAGGTCTCGGGGTCAAAGAAAGGTTGAATGGTAGGTTGCTGCATGTTGGCTTGTGTTTGGGTTTGGTTTGGCGTTTAGTGTGGGTCTCAGGCGGTGCAACTGTGGCTGTCGTCGCTGTTGATCAAATGGTTGGCCATTTGGGCAAACGTGTT
>CAIMHL010000111.1 GCA_903840825.1 uncultured beta proteobacterium | reverse complement strand
TCCAGCTGCTGCCTTCATAGGTGCAGAGGAAATCTGGGCAGTAGTGACTTTTGGAGTGAAGAATCCCACGCGCGGAGTCTCGCACAAACAAGTTGCAAATGCAACTACCTTGCTGAACCCATCATTGCCCGACCTGATTGACCCGGGCGAGACACCAAAGATGCAGCTGCTACGAGACACCTTGCGCACTCGATTGGCCCGGGTGACTTTTGCGATGACAGCACGACAGCGCCGTTGGCTTTAACGAGCGTTGCGCGGTTGACGTGTTCAGCCAGCATTTCTTCACCAGTGTGAAGTAGGCGTCCCTCAGTGATCATTGACTTGACTAGGCCCGTGTATTTAATCATTTCTGCATAACCCCAAAGGGAGCGCCGACGAATTAACGGCTCAGGAGTGTGCAGGTCAAGCGTTGGTGTGATAGCCAACTTGAGTTTGGGGTCATCTTCCATTAGGCGCTCAATGTGTCGCCACATGGCGCGGTTTGTTTCGCAAGTAAACGCGACGCTGGCCACAATGTCGCCGTCACTGTTTAAGCCACAAAGAATGCCGACGTACTTAGAGTCATCCACAGAACTATCCACAGCAAGAACAGTATTGCCACCAACTAGGTCTTGGTTTGTGGTATAACGCTTCGCCCATTCGCCCGGGTTAATCCAAGAGTTCGCTGCAGCGACCCACAAGTTGCAGTGCGCTCGAAGGAACTGCGCTCGATCAGGTGATTCTGCTGCGGCCTGCAATCCTTTCAGCGTGATGGTTCTGCCCAAACTGGGGTTCGCCTGTCCCCAGTATTTTTGGTCATCAGGTGAGACGCCAGTTTCCAAAGACCATTCGGCCATGAACAGATCGGAGCGTTCACCCGAGTCAATGACCCCAAGTGCCTGCTCGCGCAATTTGAGGAAAGCCCGGGACGATTCATCACCAGCGGTGGAGACAAGAAACGCCAGTGGAGATGGCACAGCAATTTGGGAAGGCTTCAACGCGCCGAAGTAAGTTGCTTCACTGATGGCCCATAGTTCGTCCACGATCAGAATGTCCCAAGTGCCACCATGCTTTTTGCCTGTTGCACTGTTGACTTTGTAAACAGACCCGTCAAGCATCTTGACCTGATGACGCCCGTAGGCCCACGTCACTTTTGCCAACCCTGATTCCTCTAGCAGCTCGAAGACTTCGCGCAAGTCCTCAAAGACTTCAGTTGCCAAACCCAGTTCGTGAGCCGTTGACATAATCCTCACTGGCCGTCCCCAAATGCGCGGAAGTTCTGTGAGACAAAAGCCCACCAAAGCACTGAGCATTGTGGTCTTGCCGTTCTGACGCCCGGTACTGATCAGAGCAGTGCTCGAAATGAAGTTGCCATCCTCATCATGTTCCAACGCGCCTGACAATGCCGTCAATTGCCACGGGAAAAGCGTTCTTGAAAGATGGGCCTCACTCCAAGCCCCCACCAAAGCCGAGTAAGAACCAAACGCCCCAGTCGGCGTAACCAACCGAGGCTGCTCCACCCCAAACCCAACCATTGCAAGGGTTTTATCGTGGTCTTGAACCGAGTCATGACTGTTCATGGAGATATCGGTGAAAGGGGTCGGGGTCATCATTTTTTGATTTTTTAAAAAAGTTTGGGGTTTTTTTGTTTGTGGGTCAAGTCGGAGGTGTTCTGCTCTTTGGTGTTGTTGTGCTGTGCGTTTGTTGTTTAGGTAGTTGTTTCCGCGTGTTGCGTTGCATTTTTTGCATGACCCTACGAGGTTGTCTAGGTCGTCTGTGCCTCCTCTGTCTGATTCGATGAGGTGGTCTGCTTCTGTGCTTGGGGCTTTGTGGCACCAATGGCAGATGGGTTCGTTCTCAAGGGCTATGAGGCGGTTGCGTGTGAACTCTGGGGTGTTGCGTTTTGTCATGGTGTTTCCTTTGTTGTGGGTATGTTACTAGCGCCCTTGCTTCGCTGCGGTTGCTTTC
>CAIMHL010000110.1 GCA_903840825.1 uncultured beta proteobacterium | reverse complement strand
CGATAAATCTGCAAGGGCAGATCTAAATAGCGCGCATTCAAAGCCACGGCCACCCATTGCGGGTCCAAGCCACTGGCGGTCACGGTGACGCTGGGGATTTGCAATTGGGCTGATTCACTCAAACCCGCAAAATCCAAAAAATGACCGTTGGCCGTAAAGGTGTTACCAGCGAAAGACACGTTGCGCCAGGCATCGGTCAGGCGCACATCGGCATCATCAAACGCCATGTAAAGTAGAAAGCACGGTGAATTGGTGCTTTTGAGGAGTTCTTCAATAAAGGCTGGGCTGGCTGCGCGATCCATTTAAAACACCTCCACAAGATCGAGGGTGAGTGAATAAAACGGACCGGCCGTGATGCTGCTGTTGAGATTGTCAGACAGGTTGACCACTGTGAATGGCACCTTGCGCACCGTAATGGCTTCGTCGTGCGCGATGGGAGCCACCAGCGCCGGTTCAATGGTGATTTGGGCAAACGTGCCAGAAATCAGGGTGCTGTCGGCTGTCACCATATAGACCTTGCTGTGGCCAGCAAACTTGAGCAAGTCACCCGCTTTGGCGGCGGGTTCAGTGCCCTGCAGACCTGAGACATAGAAGGTGCGCCCGCGATCAGCCGCTGCGGGGTCATAAACTGATTGGGGGTTGTACACCGCAACGCTATTGCCCCATTGGCCTTGTGGCACGGTCAGGGTGGGCACCACAATGGTGAACGGGTCAGCCTGGCCTCGGCGTGCCAGCAAAAAGCTGAAATAAGGCATGAACTGCGCTTTGTCAAGGGCGGCAAGGTGAGTTGTAAGGCCCAGCGCTGCGCCCCGGTGGTGCGACTTTGTTGCTTCAAACTGTGTGACACCGACACGCGCGTGGGCTGCGTGCTTTTCAACGTCACGCTGGCAGTTTGGGAGATCGGGGGGAAGGCTTGAATGGTCATGCGCTTAATCTCCCAGCGTTTTTCTGCATCGCTTGCTGCACCACACTCATGATGACCCGTTTGTTTTCAGCCATGAAGTTGGGCATCAGGCGACGAATTTGCGCCACCGTTTCAGGGCTGGCATTGTTGGCGTTGATGGTCAAAGGTTGGTTGATCACCACACTGCTGTTGGCCTGACCCTTGAGCAGGTGGTTAGGCAAAATAGTGCCCGCCACCTTGGGCACAAACAACTCGGGACCACGCTCACCCACCATTGAAGGCACGCCCACAGGCGGGTCACCGCCCTCGGCAAATCCCAGAAAGGTTTTACCGGCTTGAAAGAGGCCACCTAACCCCCCTGCACTCTTGATGGCTCCATCCAATGGCTGCATGACACTTTGCTGGATTTGAATCCGAATCAAGTCTGAGATGATGGATGTCGCCAAACTTTTAAAGTCAAGCTTGCCGGTTTTGACAAAGTCCACCAAGGCATCTTCCATGCCTTTAAACGCTTTGCTCACCACATCACCGACTGATTTGTAGACGTTTTGCGTGTCATCCAAGTAGTTTTGCAAGGCTTCTGATGCCCCAAGTTGCCAGTTGATTTCCTTGTCTTTTCTGGCAGTGGTGTAGCTGTCGTAATCTTGCAAGGCAATCTTTTGAAAATCACGGATACGCGCATTTTCTTCTTCATATTTCTTTTTGGCGTCCAACCCAAAGGCATTGCCGCCATCGAGACCTTTGCTGGCTTCTAAGTTGGATTTGAACAACTCATTGCGCCTAGCGTCTTGGGCGTACTTGTCTTCAATTTGATTGCGGCCACTCAAGCGGGCGCGCTCGGCGTTGCCTTGACCCATCCCCGCTAAATCGCGGCCTTGGGTGCGGCTCAAGCCTTCAACGTAGTCTTTGGCAGCGGCATTGGCATTGCGAAAAGCCACCTCGACTTGGTTCAAGGCATCTTGTTCAGCCATGCTGGTAAGCAGTGTGTTGGCGGCCCCATCCCGTTTGGCCTTGTCAAGGGCGGCTTGGGCATCACCTAAGCGTTTTTGCAACTGCAACTTTTGCTCGGCCGAGGTGCTGCCCAAGGCCATCTCTTGTTGGATGCGGGTGATTTGCTGGCTTAAGTCGTTTTGCGCTGCTTGCTCAATATCGGCGATCAGCGACTTTTTCTGTTCGTTGAAGTTAGCCTCATCCAACAAACCGGCCTTGTGCAAGGAGTCAATGATGCGCTGGGTGTTGCCATAAATGCCCACCAACTTGTCTTGTTCTTTTTTGAACTTTTCCAGATCAAGGTTGAGCAAATCAGGCGCGGGGGCAAAGCGTTTGACGATCTCGGCCCGCGATTGGTTGTTGGCCGCGATGTTGGCGGGTGTTTTTTCCACTTTGGAAAATTGCTCGGCCAGCACATTAAGCTCCTTTTGCATGCGCACCTTGTTTTGCATGTACTGACCGGTGGTTTGGTCAAAGGCGGCCTGGTAACCGGCTTGCTTCACGCCTTTCGCTGTTTCATCGGCCACCACTTGTTGTGAGGATGCGACCCCATCAATCGCGGCTTTTTGCGCTTGCAGGCTGCTGACCAAAGCTTGTTGTTGGGCGACCTGTGCATCGGTGTAATTAGGGATTTGGTCACCGTTGGCTTTGCTTTTGGCGTTGCGCGACTCCATTGTTTGCATCACTTGGAGGGCGTTTTGCAAGCGATCATTGATGACCGTCACGGGGTCAACGTCCCGCCCCAGACCTTTAAAGAAGTCCCAGGTGTTCTTGGCCACATCTCCAGCGGTGCGCCAGGCTGACTCAATCAAGCCCAGATTGTCTTTGAGCTTATTCATGCGGCGGTCTGCCTCCACGGCATAGGCTTGTTGCGCAAGCTCTCCCGCTTGCTGCACTTGGCTGAAGTCCATCAGCGCCTTGATTTGGTTGTACACCGACAAAGTCAGGTATTTGGTGCTGTCATTGAGCGCCATGCTGGCTGACAGAGGGTCTTTGGCTAGCGCGGCAAACTGCTTGGCGGTCTCAGCGACACTGACCCCGGTTTCCTTTTCTAATTTGAGCGCCACGCTGGCGAACTGCTGCAAATTGCCAGACGCAATATTGCCGTTGGTGGTCAAAGTCGCCAAGGCAGCGGCGGCGGCACCCACCGTGCTATCGGTCCCTTTGCCGATGGCTTGCGCCATGCCCAGCAACTGCTGGGTGGTGGTGCCCGAGGCGTTGCCGTTTAGGATCAGGGCGCGGTTAAACGCCAAGGTTTCATCGGAACCCTGTTTAAACGCCAACCCCAAACCCAGGACTGCGGCCGCCACCACGGTGTAGGGGTTGATTAGGGTGCGGATGTAGCCGCCCAGCGCCTTGGCCGCATTGCCGACCCCGCCAAACATGTCTTTCAACTGACCGCCTTGTTGCAGCAACACGGTCAAGGGGGCTTGGCCACCTTGCAAGGACACCACGATGTCGGTCAACTGAGCGGGCACTAAGCGCAGAGCCGCAGCGGTGCCTTTGGCGGTCATACCGAGGTTGTTGAGATCAGATGGGGCGTTGCGCAGCGCCAGACTGGCGGCGGTATTGGCGTCTTTTTCTGCCTTGCGTGCTGCCGTCAAGGCTTGGCTGGCTTGGGTCGCTGCGAGGTCATCGGCCAATTTTTTGGCATCAAGTTGCTGCAAGGTCTGGTACTGCGCCTTTAAAGCTGCTGTGCTGTCCACCGTGAAGCCTTTGGCCTCAATGCGGGTTTTAAAGGCATCAGCAGTGCTCATGCCAGCGGTTTGGGCATCGAGCGCCAGGCGCTTGAACTGGTTGCTGATGCTTT
>CAIMHL010000109.1 GCA_903840825.1 uncultured beta proteobacterium | reverse complement strand
CCTTGCGCACCAAACAATTCTCCATGGTCGCTGGTGTAGACCATACGGGTGGCGTCAAATATTTGAAGCGACTTCATCTCCTGCACCACGATGCCAATCTGCTCGTCCATGTGCGTGATCAAGCCAAAATAACTCGCTGCTATGCGCTGCAGTACAGCGGGGTCAAGTTGGGGTGGCATGCCGTCGAGTTGGCGCGCGAACTCGACGGATGGATGAAATGCGGTGGCCGTTATTTCAGGCGGTACAGGCATGTCTTGCTGGGGGTACATGTCCAAAAAACGTTTGGCCACGGTAAAGGGCGGGTGGGGGCTGATGTAAGAGACGATGAGTACCGACGTTTTATTTTCTGTGGGCTTATGCTCACGCAGCCAGGCCACAGCTTGCTCGGTAATTTGACGGTCGTAGTCTTGGTAATGGGTGTCGCCTTCCTTGGACAGATCGTCATACAGGCCCATCATCACGCCGGGCTCTTTGGGTTTTTGTGCATCGAAGCCGCGCAACAGACCCTTGAGAGCGCCTTTGCCTTCATGCAAGTGCATGGGCAATATTTCTTTGGTGAACCCGTTGTCGTCGTCGCCGCTGCGGTAGTGCAATTTGCCGATGGCTGTAACGTGGTGCCCTTGATCGCGCAGGCGATGCATCCAGCTGGGAATCGCGCCGTCATAGGCCATGACGTTGTCCCAGTAGCCGGTCTGGTGCGGATAACGGCCGGTCGCCATGGCCGCGCGTGCTGGGCAGCACAGCGGGCTGGTGCTGTAGGAGTTAGCAAAACGCGTGCCGCGCTTGGCCATGGCGTCGATATGCGGCGTTTGCACCACCGGATGCCCATCGCAGCCTAGCACCGACCGGTTGTGGTTGTCGGCGACGAAGATCACCAGGCGTTGTGGTGCGGGCATAGGGGACTCCTGAAGAAAGGGGTTGACATAATTATGCTGGTAAACCAGCAAACCATCGTATATCAGGCAGTTATATCATGCACGGTGTTTCACCTTGCTTGCCGCAGCAAAGCCAATTTCACGTGCCTTCATCCTCCCCCGCTGCGCACAGCAAGTCGCCGCTCTACCACAGCATTGCCGGTGCCCTCCGGTCTTTGATTGCTTGCGGCGAGTTAAAAGCGGGGGCCCAATTGCCTACGATCGCCGCGATGGCCAAGCGCTATAACGTCGCGCCCGTGACCGTGCGGGAAGCATTTCGGCTGCTGACTCAGGAGGGCTTGATTCGTGCACGCCGCGGGAGTGGCACATTTGTCAACGAGACACCGTTGCGTCTGACTTCGCCTGTCACCGAAGCGGGATGGCCACAGTTGCCGCAGAACCTGCGTGAGCACCGAGGGCGAATCCTTGAGGCGGATGACGCCACGCCACCCTTGTTGCCACATGAAGGCACACCGGCGGCAGCGTATCGGCGGATGCGCCGCGTGCATCTGGATGAGCGATCAGAACCGTTCCGGGTGGTGGAACTCTTTGTGGCCCGTCACTATTACGATCAAGCGCCCCGGCGATTCGATCAAGAGATGGCTTTGGTGGTGCTGGAGGAGTTGGATGCGGTGCACCTGGTGGAAATGCGACAAAACTTTACCTTGACCATCGCTGACGCCGATGTGGCGGCGCATCTGGGTCTACGAGCTGGCGAGCCCTTGGGTCGGCTCCGTCGATCACTGGTTGATCCGCAAGGTGTGGTGGTGTATTTTTCGATTGCACTGATCCGTTCAGATCGGATTTCGCTGGCCTGGTCGATGCGTCGGTCCGTGCCGGCAAATCCCCCTGCCTAAGCATTGTTGTTGCCCGTGTGGTCAAAAAACCCGTCCGAGCCAATTCCCAAAAAAATACAACCCTGTTGACTGGCACCGCCGCCAAGCCCGCGCCCCGCAATGAATTCAAGGTCTGCGCTCTGGGTTACACAAAATCGGCAGGCTG
>CAIMHL010000108.1 GCA_903840825.1 uncultured beta proteobacterium | reverse complement strand
GCGCGGTAATGCAGCACGCAGGCGTTGGCGCCACCCGCCACGATGGAGCCGTAGGCCGGGTATTGCGAGCCGTGGCGGCGAAACTCGTGCAATAACTCGGCGTCCAGATGGTATTCACGTACCTCGCTGCCTTCGCGAAGCATGCGGGCCGACGTCTGCATGGCGCGGATGTGGGCCCCTGCACTGATTTGGGCCGCACGGCGCATGGTGGCTTGCTCATGGGCGTCTTTGATGAGTCGCATCTCGTCGAGCGGGCCACACAGGTCGCGCTGCTGCTCGGGGCACAACGTGCCAAAGCGCACACGGGCGCGCACGCTGCCCAGCCAGCCGTCCACCCGGGTTTCCAGCCCTTTGTGGGTGGCAAATGGGTACCAAACGGCATCGCGCCCGTCCAGCAAGGTGGGCATTTGAGTGTCCAGCACGGCCGCAGAGAACGCGGCGCTCAGACCCAGCTCTGCAGGTGCCGCATCGGGGCCCAAGCGAAAGCCATCCCAGATTTCACGCTCTACATCTTTGGGCGCGCAAAACAAGGTGGTGTGGCCATCGCCCGTGATGACCAAAGTCGCCTGGGGCTCGGTAAAACCGGTCAAGTAGTAAAAGTAGCTGTCAGGTCGGTACAAAAAATCGGCATCGCGGTTGCGCTGCTGCTCGGGCGCGGTCGGGATGATGGCGATGCCTTTGGGACCGATGACAGCCGCCAGTTGGGCGCGACGCTGGGTGTAAATACTGGAGGTGTTCATGGTGGGTATTTAAATAAACGAGGGCAAGAGTTGGGTGTTCAGTTGCGCCGTGTCAGCACGTGCTTGATGGCCGTGGCAAAGGGCAAATGGGCGATTTGAGCGAGCTCCTTCTGAAACAAGGGCCACCATTCGGATTCCTTAAAGTTGGCTGCTAACTCTGCAAAATGCTCCGCAATTTGAACGTAGCCCTCAATTTCATATCTCCGACTTTGCCGCCAAGCGCCATTCAGGTTAAAGATGCGAATGGTCTCCGTTGCGCGGTAGCGGTCAGCTTTGTTGAGGTTCACCCGTGGTTGCACGGAACCGTCGGGCGAGAAAACAAAGAACTTTTCCGGGTCTTCCGTATCGGGCTTGATCAAGTCCGTGTGGTCATAGGTGTCACAACGGTCTTTGTGTTTGCCACAACTCGCCTCTCGATCGCATGAGCCAAACAGGTTGCCCCAGTCATAGGTGCCCTGCGGGTAGCGACTGCGTTGGCGAAAGTGCTCGATGTGTCGTTTGCCTTTCAGCAGTTTGGCTTCGCAATAAGCACAACGTGCGCCTTGCATGACGCCAAGTTTGTCCCAAATCTCGCCACGCTCGGTGCCGTTTGGGCTTGTCATACTCCACAGCGCTTTGGTTTTTTCATGACGCGCCAAGACAGCAGGGGCCACAGGGTCTCGATGCAGTTGGTGCATTTAAGCTCCCGCGCTGTTGATAGGCAGCCTTTGCTTGAAGGCTTGCAGGCGAATCATGCGGTCACAGTCGCGCATAAGCGGGTGGTTGGCCGAAAAGTGCGTGTCTAGTGCGGCCCGCAAGGCCAAACCGTCAGCGCCTTCGTGCAGATTTTGCTGAATCAAGGCGTGGAATTCGGACAACGTTCTGGCTTCTAAAACGTCGGGAACCGGGTTCACGCCCATGATCTGTGCCAGCACGTCAGCGCTGGCCACGCCCTTGGTTTGCTGGCTAACGCCCGTTGCCACCATCTGCACCCGCCCTGTTTCAGGGTGGGTGGCTTGGTGTAAAAGGCGAATGCAGGCGGCGTCCACACTGGTTAGCACCTGTGGGCTGTGGGTGGTAACGATGAATTGCAGCCTGGGAAATGCGCTCGTTAAATCCGTCAGCACGGTTTGCTGCCAGCCGGGATGCAAGTGCATATCCACCTCGTCAATCAAGACAATGCCATGGGTTTTTTGCGCAGCCAACTCGCCTAAGTGGGCGTTCAGCTTGTAGCAGCGGTAGGCGATGTCGCCCACCAGCGCCAGCATATTGCGTATGCCGTCACTCAGTTGGCTAACTTTTAGCTCGCCTTGCTGCGCATGGCTCATGACCAGCTCTTCATGGGCGGCGCTGTACTGCAAGGTGTGCCAACCGGTGTGCGGCTTGACCACGGCATCCACCGCTTGCTGCACCGCTTTGAAGGGTGCTTTGAGCCCGTAGGGAATCTCGGCATCAAGGGGCAAGCCTTTTTCAAGGTTGCTAATTTGCGCCTGTAGATAGGCTTGGTGAACGCGACTGAACCACACCGCAAAGTGTTTGTAGCTGGAACTGGGATCCAAGCAATCGCGGTAAGCAAAGGTGCGCGACTGTGTTTCGCTGTCCGCTTTGTCGTGGGCCGCCGTCAGCGATTTTTGCTGGTGCAATCGGCCCGTGCCGTAATAGCCCAGCAAAGGTAGGTCGTCGGACTGACTGGCCTCGCCCGAGAAAATGCGCTGCTCCAGTGCTTTGGCTGCGGCGTTCAAGCCTAGTGCTTGGGCGGTGGTGCGCTCTTTTGTTTTAGTATTTTTTTTCACGCTCTCTCGGTAGCGTAGCCCTTGCCAGACCACGTCCTCATGAAAGTCTTTAAAAACATCAAGTCCAGAGCCGTCAAGCCCAAGCCCAGGTTTTTTTAATGCACCGTTCAGCACCAGCTGGCGAACTTGCAGGTGCCCGGTAGCAGATATTTCTACCGGCAGTCGCCATTCCATCGACCGGGGCAGCAGCTGCTCACGAAGCACGTCATCAATGAGAATGCCGGTCGTGTCATTGGTGGTGCTGCCCATGTCAAACCCGCTCACAAAGGGCCAAAGGGCGACCTTGATAGCGTCCAACACAGTGGTCTTCCCTTGGCCATTCAGCGCTACGATGACCGTCAACTGGCGGTGAAAATCCAGCTCAAAGGCATCAAAACAGCGGTAGTTTTTAAGGTTTATACGGTCAATGTTCATTTCATTCGCTCAATTGGTACCCAACATTAAACCCGTCACGCTAGACCACGTATGTATTAATCTGCGCCAGCCGCTCAGGCGTACCGACGTCTGTCCAGGCGCCGGTGTAAATTTCAGCGCTCACTGCTTGATTGTCCATGGCTGCGCGCAACAGCGGGGCCAGTGGGGCTTTCACGCCCAGCGGGTTGCCGAAGGGGATGCTGCTGAGTGGTGGCTCAAAAAAAGCGCGGCGGTACAGCCCGATGGTGGAATAGGTGTAACGCGGCTGTGGGTCACCCTTGGGCAAATTAAGCGCCAAGCCCACGGACTCCCCCGCTTTCAGCGCCAAGCCAAAATCTCCACCCGGGTTGTGGGCCGGGTTCGGCACCAGCCACAGGTGGGCCAACTTGCCGCTGGCCATGAAACGATCCACCGCCGCTTGGCTAAAGACAAAATCAGGCGCAAACACATCACCGGCCAGCACCCAAAACGCCGGGGCTCTGACTCCTTCGTCTTGAGGCGGACAAAGCAGTGGCAAGGCTCGCGCAATGCCACCTGCGGTCTCTAAAGCGACGCCAAAATCCCGGCCTTCGTGCGAATAAGCGATGGTTGAATGCTCACTATTAGATAGCTGTTTAAGCACGTCCTTATTAGCCAAAAAGCCAAATAGGCTTAAAAAATACCGTTCGATCTGATCACCCAGCCAGTCGGTGTTGACCACGACATCCGTGAAGCCAGAGTGAGCCAGCGCCTCTAGGGGCCACTGCATCAGCGGCTTGCCCTGCACCATCAAAAGCGGCTTGGGGGTGGTATCGGTCAGTGGGCGCATGCGCTCACCCCGACCAGCGGCCAGGATCATGGCTTTTACAGGCCGCTTGCCTGAATGGAGGTTCGTTGTTTGCATGCCTGAACTATACGCAATGCGACCCGGCAAGAACCGGCGCGTTGGCAGAATTTTGGGACGTCGTCCGGGCCTGCGTAAAATACCGGGTTTCCCTTTACTCACCAGAACTACCCCGGAGTTGGCACAGATGGCAAATTCAGAACAGACAGAAACCGCAGTACAAGCAGAGGAAATGGTACAGACGGCCCCCCCGGTTCAAACAGCGCCTACCCGCGTTGCCAGCCATGCCGACATGGCCAATGCCATTCGCGCCTTGACGATGGACGCCGTTCAAGCCGCCAACTCAGGCCACCCCGGCGCGCCTTTGGGCATGGCCGACATGGC
>CAIMHL010000107.1 GCA_903840825.1 uncultured beta proteobacterium | reverse complement strand
GCCGTTGAAAAGTTCTGGAACCACCCGGCGGGCAAGCTCTCGGGCGGGCAAAAGCAGATGCTGGCGGTGGCGCGTGCCATTGTGGAGCCGCGTGAGCTGCTCATTGTGGACGAGCCCAGCAAAGGGCTGGCCCCCGCCATCATCAACAACATGATTGACGCCTTTGCCCAACTCAAGGCCACCGGAACCACGATTTTGCTGGTCGAGCAAAACATCAATTTTGCCAAGCGCCTGGGTGATCAGGTCGCGGTGATGGACAACGGGCGCGTGGTGCACGCGGGCACGATGGCGGCCTTGGCCGAAGACGAAGCGTTGCAGCGCTCGCTGCTGGGGTTGGCCTTATGAACAATACAGACTTTGACTGGAAGCCGCTGGCGCTGGTGCCCATGCTGGCGCTCCTGGTGCTGCCCTTTATCGGCTCGCCTTCCACCTGGCTCACGCTCACCGTGGCGGGCTTGGCCATGGGCATGATTATTTTTGTCATTGCCTCGGGGCTGACCCTGGTTTTTGGCTTGATGGACGTGCTCAACTTTGGCCACGGGGTCTTCATTGCCTTGGGCGCTTTTGTGGCCACCACGGTGCTGGGCCTGATGGGGGACTGGACCGGCTCGCAAGACCTGTGGCGTAATCTGGTGGCCGTGTTCCCCGCCATGTTGGTGGCGATGGCGGTGTCGGGCGCCTTGGGTTTGGCGTTTGAGCGCTTTATTGTGCGGCCCGTTTATGGCCAGCATTTGAAGCAAATTTTGATCACCATGGGCGGCATGATCATTGGCGAAGAACTCATCAAAGTGATCTGGGGGCCGGCACAAATTGCGCTGCCCCTGCCCGAAGGCCTGCGCGGCTCCTTGCTGATTGGCGACGCGGCCATTGAGAAGTACCGCTTGTTGGCGGTGGCGGTGGGGCTGGTGGTGTTTGCGCTGCTGGCCTGGACGCTGGGCCGCACCAAGATTGGTTTGTTGATTCGCGCTGGCGTCCAAGACCGCGAAATGGTGGAGTCGCTGGGCTACCGTATCAAGCGCCTGTTTGTCGGCGTGTTTGTGGCGGGCAGTGCGCTGGCCGGTCTGGGCGGCGTGATGTGGGGCTTGTACCAACAAAACGTGACGCCACAAATAGGCGCGCAGGTGAATGTGCTGATTTTTATCGTCATCATCATCGGCGGGTTGGGCTCTACCGGGGGGGCCTTGATTGGCGCTTTGCTGGTGGGCCTGATGGCCAACTACACCGGGTTTTTGCTGCCCAAGGTGGCGCTGTTCTCGAACATTGCGCTGATGGTGGCGATTTTGCTGTGGCGTCCGCAGGGGGTTTACCCCGTGGCCAAGCGCTGAAATGGGCTTAAACATGCTGACCCGACTCCTCTCCAACGACTTTCCCCGCAGCCGCGTGCTGGCGCTTTTGCTGGTGCTGCTGCTGATTGCACTGGCCGGGGCGCCGTTTATTTTCCCCGGCGTTAAAGCCTTGAATGTGGCAGCCAAAGTGCTGGTGTTCATTGTGCTGGTGGCCAGTTTTGACCTGCTCTTGGGCTTTACCGGCATCGTTAGTTTTGCCCACACCATGTTTTTTGGTATTGGCGCTTATGGGATAGCCGTAGCCACTACCCGAATGGGGCCAACCTGGGAGGCGCTGGGTGTGGGCTTGCTGGGTTCCCTGGCGCTGTCCTTTGTGTTGGCGCTGGCGGTGGGCTTGTTTTCACTGCGGGTGCGGGCGATCTTTTTTGCCATGATCACCCTGGCCGTGGCCTCGGCGTTTTTAACGCTGGCCTCCCAACTGTCTGACATCACCGGTGGTGAAGACGGCCTGAGTTTCAAAGTGCCCGAGATCTTGTCGCCCAGTTATGAGTTCAGCGACACCCCGTTTTTGGGCGTCTCGTTGGATGGCCGCTTGCTCACCTATTACCTGCTGTTTGTGGCGGCGCTGGTGCTCTTGCTGGCCTTGCTGCGCATCGTTAACTCACCGTTTGGGCGGGTGCTGCAAGCCATTCGTGAAAACGAATTTCGGGCTGAGGCCATTGGCTACCGCGTGGTGGTTTACCGCACCACGTCGAGCATTTTGTCGGCGCTGTTTGCTTGCCTGGCTGGCGCCATGCTGGCGCTCTGGTTGCGCTACAACGGGCCGGACACCTCGCTCTCGTTCGAGATCATGATGGATGTGCTGCTGATGGTGGTCATTGGCGGCATGGGCACGATTTATGGCGCGGCTATTGGGGCGGCGCTGTTCATGGTGGCGCAAAGTTACTTGCAAGACTTGTTGCGCCTAGCTAGCGAGGCGGCGTCCGGTTTGCCGTGGTTGTCGCAGCTCTTGTCGCCGGACCGCTGGTTGCTCTGGCTGGGCATATTGTTTGTGCTCTCGGTTTATTATTTTCCGACCGGTGTGGTGGGGCGGCTGCGGGCCGGCGCGGCAGGAGGCAAGTCATGAGCTTCAGCTCCAACTACCTCACCTGTGCAGGCTACGAAATTCATTACACCGATTGGCCCGCCAACCCAAGCACTCCTGAGCGCGGCACGGTCATCGCCTGGCACGGCTTGGCCCGCACCGGGCGCGACATGGACGAGTTGGCCGGGCACCTAAGCCAGCGGGGCTACCGCGTCATCTGCCCAGACACACTGGGGCGGGGCTTGAGTCAGTGGAGCACCAACCCCGCCGCCGAGTATTGCCTGGCGTTTTATGCCCGCATCGCCCTTGAACTGGTTGCGCAACTCGGCCTTGAACAGTTGCACTGGGTCGGCACCTCCATGGGCGGCTCGGTTGGCACCGTGTGCGCCTCGGGCCTGTTTGAGCCCTCGCTTAAAGGCCGACTATTGAGCCTGACGCTCAACGACAACGCGCCCGAATTAGCGCAGGCGGCCATTGAGCGCATCAAGTCGTATGCCGGCAGCCCACCGGCGTTTGACACCGTGCGCGAGTTGGAAGCCTTCTTTCGCCAAGTCTATAAGCCCTATGGTTTTTTGACCGATGCGCAGTGGGGCCGCTTAACTGAGACCTCCACCCGGCGCTTGCCGGATGGTCGTGTCACGCCGCACTACGACCCGGCCATGGTGCAACAGTTCATCAGCCACCCGAATGATTATTCCATTTGGGCGCACTTTGACGCGCTACGTCTGCCCGTGCTGTGCTTGCGCGGCGCTGCCTCTGATTTGGTCTTGCCCGAGACCATACAAGCCATGACCCAGCGCGGCCCAGGTGCTTTGGGCCTGTTGCAGGTGGTAGAGATAGCAGGCTGCGGCCACGCCCCGGCGCTGAACGTGCCTGAGCAACTGAACCTGATCTCCAACTTTATCGCCACCCACACGCCCGCTGCTTAAGGTGCTATTTAATTAATAGCTGCTTAAGCACGCTGCTAATTGTCCACAGCTTGATTTACTGTAAATACTTGCTGGCTCTGTGGCTGCTGCTTTGGGGCGTCCTGCCGCAGGTCCGTCACAGTGCAAAATAGCACCCATGAAAACACCCCCCAGATTACAAACTTTGGTTGAAGAAGGCCTGATCGACACGGTGGTTCGCCAGTTGATGAGTGGCAAGGAAGCCATGGTGTATGTGGTGCGCTGCGGTGAAGAGACCCGCTGCGCCAAAATTTACAAAGAAGCCACTAACCGCAGCTTTCGCCAAGCGGTGGACTACACCGAAAATCGCAAGGTCAAAAACTCACGCCAAGCCCGCGCCATGGCCAAAGGCTCCAAATTTGGCCGCGAAGCCCAAGAAGCTGCTTGGCAAAGCGCCGAGGTCGATGCGCTTTACCGACTGGCCGATGCAGGTGTGCGCGTGCCCAAGCCTTACAACTTTTTTGAAGGCGTGCTCTTGATGGAGCTGGTGACCGACGCGCACGGCGACGCTGCGCCCCGCCTGAACGATGTCGCCTTTACGCCCGAAGAAGCCCTGGGCCACCACGCCATGCTTATTAAACAAGTGGTGCGCATGCTGTGCGCCGGCGTGGTGCACGGGGATTTGTCTGAGTTCAATATCTTGCTGGCTGAGGACGGCCCGGTCATCATCGACCTGCCGCAAGCGGTGGACGCAGCCGGCAACAACCACGCCAAACGCATGCTGCTGCGCGACGTGGACAACTTGCGCGGCTTCTTTGGTCAGTTTGCCCCCGAGCTCTTGAATACCGACTTTGGCCTTGAGATTTGGGAGCTGTACCAACGCGGCACGCTTGATAACGATGTGGCCTTGACGGGTCGCTTTGTGCGCCAGACCGGCGCTGTGGATGTGGGCGGCCTCATGCGCGAGATTGACGACGCCCGCGCTGAAGACGCGGCCCGCCGCCTGCGCATGCAGTCGGCACCTTAAAGGAAATTTATGAAATTGAAGATGGCTAAAAATTCCCTATTTGCGGTGCTGCTGCGCTCGCCGTGGTGGGTCAGTTTGGCGGTGGTGGGGCTATTTGTGATGGCCTCT
>CAIMHL010000106.1 GCA_903840825.1 uncultured beta proteobacterium | reverse complement strand
CAGCCTGATGCTGATGCAGTTGGTGCGCACCCTATTTGGCGCACAAAACGTAGGCGTTGAAAACCCGTCGTGGATGAGTGGTGGCGTGCAAGTGCTGGGCAATTTGTCTTTGCCCTACAACCGTTTGGTCATCATCGCGTTTGCCGCTTTTGTGCTGCTAAGTGTGGCCTGGTTGATCAGCAAAACGCGCCTAGGATTGTTTGTGCGCGGGGTCACGCAAAACCGGGCTATGGCCTCGTGCATGGGTGTCAACACCGCCCGCATCGACACCTACGCCTTTGCTTTGGGCTCGGGCATTGCCGGGCTGGCCGGGTGTGCCTTGAGCCAGGTGGGCAACGTGGGGCCTGATTTGGGCCAGGGCTATATCGTGGACTCGTTCATGGTGGTCGTGCTGGGCGGTGTGGGGCAACTGGCGGGCACGGTGTATGCCGCGATGGGCTTGGGCATCTTGAACAAGTTTCTTGAAGGCTGGGCCGGTGCCGTATTGGCCAAGATTGCCGTGCTGGTGATCATCATTGTCTTTATTCAAAAACGTCCTCAAGGCATTTTTGCCATGAAGGGCCGCTCAGCGGAGGCTTAAATAATGAGTCTGACGATTACTTCTTCCGTGCGTGCGCAGCGCAACCCGTTGCTGCCCACACAGGCGCCCCTTCTCACGCGCTCAGGTTGGTCGGCTTACATGGCCGCACTGATTGTGGTGTGCGCGGTGGTGCCGGTGCTCAATTTAATGCTGCCCACTGAGAGCCTGTTTCACCTGAGTGATTACGCCGTGGGCTTGGTGGGCAAGATCATGTGCTACGCCATTTGTGCCTTGGCGATGGACTTGATTTGGGGCTACACTGGGATTTTGAGCTTAGGCCACGGGCTGTTTTTTGCCCTCGGCGGCTACGCCATGGGCATGTACCTGATGCGCCAAATTGGCACGGACGGCAACTACAAAAGCACAGTGCCTGACTTCATGGTGTTCCTAGACTGGAAAGAGCTGCCCTGGCACTGGGCGTTGAGCGACAGCTTTATCGCCACGCTATTTTTGGTGGTAGCGGTGCCCGGCTTGGTGGCCTTTGTGTTTGGCTACTTTGCGTTTCGTTCACGCATCAAGGGGGTTTACTTTTCAATCATCACGCAGGCCATGACCTTTGCCGCCATGCTGCTGTTCTTTCGCAATGAAACTGGCTTTGGGGGCAACAACGGCTTTACCGATTTCAAGCGTATCTTGAGTATTCCTATCGCCACCCCCAGCATGCGCATGACGCTGTTTGTCATGACTGGTGTTACGTTGCTGGGTTTCTATTTGTTTGCCCGCTGGTTGGTCAGCAGCAAGTTTGGCCGCGTGCTGCAGGCGGTGCGCGATGCGGAAACAAGGGTCATGTTCTCGGGCTATTCGCCCATTGGCTACAAGCTCACCATCTGGACCATCTCGGCCATGATGTGTGGCGTGGCCGGGGCCTTGTATGTGCCGCAGGTGGGCATCATCAATCCCAGCGAGATGAGTCCCGCCAATTCCATTGAAATTGCCGTGTGGGCAGCGGTGGGGGGTAGAGGCAGTTTGTTGGGACCCATCATGGGTG
>CAIMHL010000105.1 GCA_903840825.1 uncultured beta proteobacterium | reverse complement strand
TTTTCAAGCAGAAGACGGCATACGAGATCAACCACAGTGACTGGAGTTCAGACGTGTGCTCTTCCGATCTCAAGTGCCCCTAGAATCGTTCCTCCGCTTTGTTTAGCAAGTGGAAACTCGCATCCGCTGCCGATCCCGGCATATTCAAGTCTCTGCCCAACAACACCCCCTCTGGCAGGATATTGATAGCGTACCAACCCAAGCAAGGGCCGTACACAACGAGCTTTTCCGAGCTCCACATGTAAGCCCTAGCGCAAGAAGGAAGAGCTATGACAGCGTCAGAAAAATTTACCCGTGGCCTGCGAACATTCGCAACAGATATCGCCCAAGGCTTCTTTGAAATCACACACAACGGCTTTGCTCTCGTCGGACTTGCCGTTATGTTTGCTGCCATCACCCTGACTGCGCGCCCAGAATTGCGTGAAGTCAGTGAAATCAAACTTTTCAGCTGGCTCCAAGCACGCCAAGTCGCCTTGACAGGGTGGGTTAACGACCTCGATGCCAACGACCGCGCCACGGCCAGCAACCCCAAAGACTTGCCCAAACAACAGGCATCCGTTGCTTTTTGGCTGAGCAAAAAGTACCGTGTGGCGCCTGAACCGCTCAGTGCGCTGGTGGCCGAAGCCTATGAAATTGGGAGCCACACCAAAATGGACCCTACTTTGATACTGGCCGTCATGGCGATTGAGTCTGGTTTTAATCCCTTTGCCCAAAGCCCAGTAGGCGCACAAGGGCTCATGCAGGTGATGACCAAAGTGCACAGCGACAAATACGAGAGCTTTGGTGGAAAACTGGCCGCATTCGACCCCTTGACCAACCTCCGAGTGGGTGCCAAAGTGCTGCAGGATTGCATTGCCCAAGCTGGCTCTTGGGAAGGTGGCCTGCGCTCGTATGTTGGCGCTGCCAATATTGCCGACGACGGTGGCTACGTTGGCAAAGTACTGGCTGAGCACGCGCGACTACAACAGGTGGCGAACGGTCAGACCGTTCCCATGAATGCGCCACAAAGCCTTCCTTCGATAGCGACCCCGCCCAAGCCTGAAAACAGCAGCGCCAAGGTTGCTTCTCTTTTAACTCCTGATAACAAGGGGTTTTAAGGATTAGCTGACCGGTCAGCTAAAATTCTTTTTGTACGCGACTGGCGATAGGCGATCTGCCCCTAAGGGCATGGGTTGCTGAAGTGGGACAACCACAGGGGAGCGTACCGTCTTGCTAGTGTGGCAAGCGCGATTAGCCGTTCGCCTGGGCAGCCCTGGTTTCTTTTATAGAACCCCAGGCCCATTGTCTTTTAGGACTGCCATGTACGACCGTAATATTCTGATTGAACAAACTGACCCTGAACTTTTTGCGGCCATCCAAGCCGAAAACCAGCGCCAAGAGCACCATATTGAGTTAATCGCCAGCGAAAACTACGCCTCTCCTGCCGTAATGGCGGCACAGGGAACCCAACTCACCAACAAATATGCCGAAGGCTACCCCGGCAAGCGCTACTACGGTGGCTGTGAATTTGTCGATATCGCCGAGCAATTGGCCATCGACAGGGTCAAAGAGCTCTACGGCGCCGATGCTGCCAACGTACAACCCCATTGCGGCGCTTCTGCCAATGAAGCGGTCTTCTTGGCATTTTTGAAGCCTGGCGACACCATTTTGGGTATGAGCTTGGCTGAAGGTGGCCACTTGACGCACGGCATGGCCCTCAATATGAGTGGCAAGTGGTTCAATGCGGTCAGCTACGGCTTGAACGACAAAGAAGAGATTGACTACGACGCGATGGAACGCATTGCGCACGAGTCAAAACCCAAACTCATCATCGCGGGCGCTTCAGCTTACAGCCTGCGTATTGACTTTGAGCGGTTCGCAAAAGTGGCCAAAGACGTGGGTGCTATTTTTATGGTGGATATGGCCCACTACTCAGGTTTGATAGCTGCTGGCGTGTACCCCAACCCCGTGCCTTTTGCTGACGTGGTCACCTCCACCACCCACAAGAGCCTGCGCGGCCCTCGTGGCGGCATCATCTTGATGAAATCTCAGTATGAAAAAGTCATCAACAGCGCGATTTTCCCTGGCCTGCAGGGTGGTCCGCTCATGCATGTGATTGCTGCCAAGGCTGTGGCATTCAAGGAAGCATTGGCACCTGAGTTCAAAATTTACCAGCAGCAAGTGCTTAAAAATGCGATTATCGTGGCAGAAACATTGACACAGCGCGGTCTGCGCATCATCAGTGGCCGCACAGAGTCCCACGTCATGCTGGTCGACTTGCGCGCCAAAGGCATCACTGGTAAAGAAGCTGAAGCCGTGCTGGGCGCTGCCCATATGACGATCAACAAAAACGCCATTCCCAATGACCCTGAGAAACCCATGGTCACCAGCGGAGTGCGCATCGGCACACCCGCCATGACCACGCGTGGCTTCAAGGACGAAGAAGCGCGTATCACAGCCCATTTGATTGCCGATGTGCTGGACAACCCAAGAGACACTGCCAACATAGACGCCGTGCGCGCCAAGGTCAACGCCTTGACCGCACGCTTCCCTGTTTACAAGTAAGCCCCCGCCATGAAATGCCCCTTCTGCAGTCATTCCGATACCCAAGTGGTGGAAACCCGGATTTCTGAAGATGGGGATTCCATACGCCGACGCCGCCAGTGCGCCTCTTGCGAGAAGCGCTTCACCACCTACGAACGCGCAGACGTCAGCTTTCCTTCTATCGTCAAAAAAGACGGGCGGCGCATTGAATATGAGCGGGCCAAATTACTGGCCTCCATGAAACTGGCTCTTCGCAAGCGACCCGTGAGCATCGAGCAAGTAGACGGCGCTGTCGAGCGCATTGAAGAAAAGCTGCTCTTATTAGGGGCACGGGAACTCCCCTCAGCCCGCATTGGCGAACTGGTCATGCGCGAGCTTAAAAAGCTGGACAAAGTGGCCTATGTGCGCTTTGCCAGCGTCTACAGGAGTTTTGAGGACATTGACGAGTTCAAAACCCTGGTCGACGAAGTTAGCCGCTAAAAAAACGCACCGCACCCCGCAGCACTACCGTTGGTCAGTTGGGTCTTGGCGCTCAAGACAATGTCGCGCACACTGGCTGTCTATGCGCAAACCCTGGGGCGTCACCCTCCCTGAACTTCTCATCGTTATGGCCATTGTGGGCATCTTGGCCACACTGGCCGTGCCGTCATTCAAGCGACTCATTCAAGCCAACGCCATTACCAGCGGTGTCGAGATGTTCATGGCCGACCTGCGTTACACGCGCAGCGAGTCCATCAAAAGAGGGGGCGGTGTGGCGATGTGCCGCAGCGATGCACCAGAAAAGGCCAACCCGACTTGTGGCACGGGCTCCAAGCTGGGTTGGCAAAGCGGCTGGATTGTCTTTCATGATCTCAACGATAACGGGAAAAAAAGTGCTGCCGAGCCCTTGCTTCGCGTGCAGGCGCCACTCACAGGCATCGATTCCATCGCTGAACGGGGCGCCGCCACCACGTTTAAATTTACAGCCACGGGAAGAGCAAATTTGAGTCAAACGGGCCGCCTCCAGTTCGGAGGCAATGAAACTTCGAACGACCTCCAAAGGATGGTCTGCATCAGCCAGAGCGGTCGTGCGCGAATCGCAGGCGATGGCACCACATCATGCGATTCAGCGTCATGACCCCCGACTCCAAGCGCCAGCAAAGTGGCACCTCTCTGATTGAGGTGCTCATCGCCATGTTGTTGTTCTCAATCGGTATGCTACCGATCGGGCTCATGCTGGTGCAGGCGGTGCAACTTCCCAAATTGGCCGGCTACCGCGCCACCGCCACGCTCCTGGCCAGCGGTCACATAGAGCGCATGCGGGCCAATCGCACGGCTGACCACCGATCTGATTTGAATTTTGACGGCAGCATGTCGGCACTGGCGCTGGCAGACTGCGCTTACCCCAACTGCACCATTGACACACTCTCGACCATGGACAAGGCCCATACGCAAAAATTGGCCCGTGACCAACTCCCGGCAGGCGGTTTGATGGTGATGTGCGATGCCTCGCCCTGCACAGCCGGCAATTTATGGGTGGTTTGGCAAGAGCCTGGCTCACCGGCAGCCCTCAAAGCGCAACATTCAGACGATTGCCCGCCCCAAGTCAGCGAGCGCTTCACCAATTCGCCACCGCGCTGCCTTTATATCCGGTTCAGCCTATGAAGCGCAGGCTTAAACAAGGTTTGCCAAATCGGCAACATGGGTTTTCCCTGCTGGAGCTGCTCATCGCCACCAGCATTGGCATGGTCATCACCGTGGGGGCTCTTGCCGTCTTTGCCAACTCGACGGGCGCCAGTAAAACCACTGAAGCGCAAAGCATCATGAACGAAGACGCGCAATCGGCGCTTAGCTTGCTGAGCAGGGAGATAAAAATGGCGGGAAATAACCCAATCATCTCAGTAACTAACGGCAAAGCGGATAGAAACCCAATATCTGATTTAACACTTCGCGGCTGCAGTGGCATGTTCACGGTTGATGCCAACTCGGCGAGCGACGACAAGCTCACATGCGAGACCAGCTCATCATCAATGCCACATTC
>CAIMHL010000104.1 GCA_903840825.1 uncultured beta proteobacterium | reverse complement strand
CTCAGACGGATGCAAGGCACGGTTTGAAGGTTCAACTGGCGCGCTGCCAACACCCGGCCATGGCCGGCGATGATGCCACCCACCCCATCGACCAGCACCGGGTTGGTAAAGCCAAACGCTTTGATGCTCGCAGCAATCTGCGCCACTTGCGCGGGGTCATGCGTGCGGCTGTTGCGGGCGTAGGGGATCAAGGCTTCAATGGGCAGGTAGTCGATCTGCGACTCAGCGGTAACGGTGGTGGAAGACATCAGGGTGGAATTCATGGGTGTAGTCATCGGGCAATCAGGTCATCAAAACTATTGAGGGCCCGGCCCAGGCGGGCTTGTTCCTGGCCTTGGCCGTTAAGGGTGCGGGGGTCTTGGGTTTGTTGGTTCAGGCTTAAGCTGCGAATCAGGGCGAGTTGCTGGCGTTGCAGGTTGTCGATGATGGCGAAGAAGGGGTTGGGCACTTTGGTGCCTCGCTCGTTGACGATGATGGGTCCGCTGCGGTCCAGCAAACCTTGGTACTTGCGGATATCAGCCTCCAGGCGCACCGACTTGGCCACAATCAATAAATCGAAATCACGCCAGCCCTCGCGCGTACGCGCGCGGGTGAACTGGCCCCAGATCACCATTTCAGCGTCATCGCGCAGACTCACGCCCTCGGGCAGGGCCACTTGTTCGCTCAGTTCACTGGCGAGTTTGACGACCTGATGGATGCTGTTCTTACCGGGGCGTTGAGGTTTGGTGGCCATGTGCAGGCGAAATTCCGTAAGTTTGTTAAAGCCAAGGAAAGCCCACGGTTACCCGGCAAAGCGCCCAGACTTTGACTCCCCCCCACCGTGGGGCTACAGGCGGCGTTGGGCGCGCTGCTTCGTGGTTTTGAACACTTGTGCGCAGACGAAAAAAAAGGCGCGGGGTGAGCGCGCCTGAGGCTGGGTGAAATTAGGAATGGTGCCTGTCCTCTAATATAGACAAGCTGTCGATCGATTTACTGGTGAGCCACTACAGCCAGGGACGGTGCCTTCACTGCCCACTGCGTTATTCATTTAAAGCTGATGTCGATCGACTGCAATTTGCAGTGACGTGTGATGAGTTACCTGGGATGCAGGGAATACTGTTTTATTGTGCTGACTTAGACTCTCGCCCGCCAGCCTCCACCGCTGCCTTCAAAGCCAGTCCGGCGGTGAACTTGGGCACACTGCTGGCAGGTATGGTCAGTGCAGTACCGCTTCGTGGGTTACGCCCTACCCGGCTTGCGCGCTGGGTCACTTTGAAAGTCCCAAATCCGACCAAGCTCACCTCTTCTTTTTTGGCAAGAGTAGCCGTGATGATCTCCAGCAGTGCGGTGACAGCACGCGCAGAGACCGCTTTGGGGAGATCCGCTTGCGCCGCCACGGCGTCGATCAGTTCGGATTTATTCATGTGGATACCAGGTGATTCATGGGTCAGGACCACTGAATTATCCCCCAAGGCGATCAGGCGACTTGGTCAGCAGCCGCTTTGCCAAACCGCGCTTCTACGATGTCGTAGATCATCCAGTCTTTGCGTTGCTCAGCCAGCTGGGCGTTGTGCACGCGTCCCAAGCAGACTGAGACCCACACCTTAAACACCTGCGCTTTGGTTTGGCTTCGCAAGCCCGCCACCATCCGCTTGGCCTGCTCCACTTGTGGTTCGCTCATCGGGCGCCTGCTTGCCCGTTAACTTTTAACGGTGCCGGTGAAGAGAGCCGCAACATAACGCCCATAGTCGCCGCCCTCAGGATTGACATACAAATAGGGCCTGCCGGGGGCGCAGACTTCGACACAGAAGTAGGCATCGCCTGTCCCACCGCCTTGACCTTCCAGCCAGTCGCGTGACTTCAACAAGTGGCTGGAAAACTCATCAAACGCTTGCGGGCTCAAGACCCGGGTCTCGGTCACCATTACCCGGTGCAGTCCATCGTCGCTGAGGGAATCGAGATTCTGGGGTTTGCGGGCAAAGGGCAGACGGATGCTGAGTTCTTCAACTTCAATCGACTGACCGTCCAGCTTCACGATACGGGGCGTGCGCTCTATGGTGATGGTCATGGTGCTCATGCTGGGGCTCCTTCTGGTGCCAATCGGTAAGTGCGTTCACCACCGGCGTCTTTGCTGGAGGTGATGGTTAAGCCGAGCTTTTTCTTAAACGCTCCAGCCAAGGCGCCGCGCATCGTGTGGGCTTGCCAATTAGTCAGGGCGCACATTTGCTGCAAGGTGGCCCCCTCGTCGCGTTGCAGCAAGGCCAGCACCTGGGCTTGCTTGCTGGGTGTGCGCTGCGTTGGTTCGGCTTCGGCCTGGGCATTGTCAATCACCGCATCAAGGGCTGCCAGCGTCACAGGGGCACGTCGGGGCAGGCCCAGGGCGGCGTAGCCAGCAGCCGAAACAAACCAGTCGGGGCCGCTGCTGGTGATCAAGTCGCGCTTGCTCAGGCTACTGAGCACTTTAGCTTTCGCACCGCCTTTGAGGTTCTCGGG
>CAIMHL010000103.1 GCA_903840825.1 uncultured beta proteobacterium | reverse complement strand
ACGGTACGCATGGGTTCAGGGTGATTTGAACCGGGGGAAAGCAGGACTGTGGAAATGCGTGCAAACCTCGATGCGCGAGTCCAGCGGCCGCCACTTTTTGGCTTGCAAGTAGAAAATACTAACGAGTAACAAAATTAACCGCACAGTTTCAAGTGATACCTTTAAGCAGTAAATTACGGTTTGCCACATTTTTGGCAGCTTGAAATCTTACTTCTACTGGATACTCTCGTGAAAAAGACACTCATTGCCTCCCTCCTCGCTATTGGCGTTGCATTTTCTGCTCAAGCCAAGGACATCGTTGATACAGCGGTTGCCGCTGGCAGCTTCAAAACCCTCGCTGCCGCCCTAGGCGCTGCAGGCCTGGTGGACACGCTGAAAGGCAAAGGTCCCTTCACCGTGTTTGCACCTACGGATGAAGCCTTTGCAAAAATCCCCAAGGCTGACCTGGATGCCCTGCTTAAAGACAAAGCCAAGTTGACCGCTGTGTTGACCTACCACGTCGTGGCAGGCAAAGTTATGGCGGCTGATGTGAAGGCAGGAAAAGTTAAAACCGTTCAGGGTTCAGAGCTCACTGTCACCACGGCGGGTGGCGTACAGGTCGATGGTGCAAAAGTCGTTAAAACCGACATCGTTGCTGACAACGGCGTGATCCATGTGATTGACACCGTCGTTATTCCCAAGTAACTTGGAAGCTGATCCGCATGGTTGTGCAAACAACCTGCGGGTCTTTCATTAATGACAATTAATATTTATGACCATCCCACTGTATTTCGCGGACAAAGCCTCGCACGAAGGCCCATTTACTTGGCTAGCGCGTGTGTGCGCTGCTGTAGCCGTATTAGGTTTAAGCATGTTGCCTTTAACCAGTCACGCTACTGAAGAGCCCACCTTCACCGTCCAGCGTACCTTGGATGGCATTGAGCTGCGTGAATACGCACCCTACACGGTGGCTGAAGTGCTGGTAGTTGCCGATGCCAATGACGCCGGTAACCGCGCTTTCCCGATTTTGGCGGGCTACATCTTTGGAAAAAACAAAGGCGAGCGCAAGATGGCCATGACGGCACCTGTCACGCAGGCAGCGGTTCCCATGAAGCTGGAAATGACAGCACCTGTGACACAAACACCAACTGCGGGCGGTTATTTGGTGCAGTTTGTTTTGCCCAAGGGCATCACCACAGCCAACGCACCGGAGCCCCTCGACTCGCGCGTCATGTTGCGCGATGTAGCGCCTAAGCGTGTGGCCGTGATCCGTTATTCGGGGTTCTGGTCAGAGTCAAATTACAACGAGCATCTGGCTCAACTACAAAAGGGCCTGCGCGCCGCCAACATTGCCTGGGCGGGAGAGCCCGTACTGTCCCGCTACGACCCACCGTTCACACCGTGGTTTCTGCGGCGCAATGAGATTTGGCTGGATCTGGCCCCTTAAAGCGCTAGATCACAATCTTTTTCAGCCAATCAGCAAAGGCCGCGCACTCCCAGCGGGACATAACACCGGTGCGCCAGCACAGGTAGTGGGCGTGAGGGCTGGGCACGTTGCGGTCGTAGAGCCGAACCAGCGTGCCGTTTTCCAGCCAGGGGGCGCCCAGTTTCAGGCGGATCAGCCCGACACCCAAGCCTGCCGCTGCGCCATCGCACAGAAGGCCAATATCGTTGAACTGGGAGCCCTCCACAGGTTCTGGCCAATCCTGGTTGTTGCCAGCAAACCAGGTGCGCCAAGGCTCCAGCGGGCTGCGCAACAGGTTTTCACCTTCCAGGTCTTCAGGGGAGGTGAAAGGCCCGTGTTCGCGAACATAGGCCGGTGAAGCCATGGGGGTGACTTCGTCTTTCATCAGGCACACATGCTCCAGGTCGGCGTAGCGGCCGGTACCAAAGCGGATCAACAAGTCGGCGTCTTCAGCCACCACATCCAGCAAGGGAATCGAGACTTGCAGCGTCAAGTCAATCTCGGGGTAAGCCTCAATAAACTGGCGCAAGCGGGGCATCAGGATGGATCGCGAAAAGGTGGGCGTCACCGCCAGGCGCAGCTTGCGCTTGCTGGTGGTCGTGGTGGACAATGTGGGGAACTTTTGCAGGGTGGTCAAGCCTTCACGTACATGGGCTAGGTATTCGCTGCCGTCAGTGGTGAGCGAAAAATCGGCCCTGCCAAATAGCTTGGCGCCGATGATTTGCTCCAGCTGCTTGACCCGGTGGCTGACCGCACTGGGCGTCACGCAGAGTTCTTCAGCGGTTTGGGTCACGCTGCGCAGGCGGGCCAGTGTCTCAAACGTCAACAAACATTGAATGGGAGGAATTCGGGTGATGGACATGCGTCATTGTTACACCGCAGCGGGCATGCGGCGCTTAGTACAATCCCGCCCAACTCAACTCAGGTAGCCCTCATGTCAGACCGCCTCTCCGTGCTACCGCAGTATTTCATCCCCAAGCAAGCCATCACCGCCTTGGCGGGGCGTATCGCCTCGGCCCGAGGTGGGCGCCTGACCACGCGTCTGATCAAGTGGTTTGTGGGGCGCTACGGTGTCAATATGGCGGAGGCTGCCAACCCGGATATTGCAAGCTACGCCACCTTCAACGACTTCTTCACCCGCTCACTCAAAAGCAACGCCCGCCCTCTGGCCCCGGCAGACTTGGTGTGCCCGGTAGATGGCGCGATCAGCCAGTTTGGTGCGATGGTGGGTGACCAGATTTTTCAGGCCAAAGGCCACAGCTACTCCAGCACTGCGCTGGTCGGAGGCGATGCGGCGCTGGCCGCCCGCTTTGAAGGCGGCAGTTTTGCCACGCTTTACCTGAGCCCCAAGGATTACCACCGCATCCATATGCCGATGGAGGGCCGCCTGAGCCGCATGATTTATGTGCCCGGTGAGCTTTTTTCGGTCAACCCGACTACCGCCCGAGGCGTGCCGGGCTTGTTTGCTCGCAATGAGCGCGTGGTGTGTGTGTTTGAGTCTGCACATGGCCCGTTTGTGCTGGTGCTGGTCGGTGCCACCATCGTGGGCAGCATGGCCACGGTTTGGCACGGTGTGGTCAACCCACCCCGTGCTGGCGAGATTCGCACCTGGAATTACGAGCTGGAACTGGTCTTGAAACAGGGCGAGGAAATGGGCCGTTTTTTACTCGGCTCCACTGTGGTCATGCTGTTCCCCAAAGGCCCGCTGGCCTTTAATCCCGCTTGGGCACCCGGCGGCGCCATTCGTATGGGCGAGGCCATGGCGAACCACGCCCAATAACGAAGAGCAGATCCCGGGCTGCCACAATGTGCCGATGAACTACCTCTACTTGCTCATCGCCACAAACGGCCTCATCACTACCATCACCCTGAACCACCCGGCCAAGCGCAACGCCTTGGCGATGCCTGTCATGCTGGAGTTGACTCACGCCTTGAGGGCGGTGGCGCAAAGTGAGGCCAACGGCGTCATTTTGGCGGCTAACGGTCCGGTATTCAGCGCCGGGCATAATTTTGGCGACATGGCGGGGGCCAGCCTGTACGAGGCTCAAAAACTCTTCGCGGTGTGCACCGAGATGATGAATGCGCTGCAAGCCATGCCCCAACCCGTGATTGCCAAAGTTCACGCCCTCGCCACGGCGGCAGGCTGCCAGTTGGTAGCCACTTGCGACCTGGCGATTGCCGCTGATACCGCGTCATTTGCTATTCCGGGGGGCAAGGCCGGTCTTTTTTGCCACACCCCGCTGGTGGCCGTGGCGCGCGCGATGGGACGAAAACGGGCGCTGGAAATGGCTTTGACGGGCGACCCGATTGATGCGGCCACCGCGGCCGAATGGGGCTTGATCAACCGGGCGGTGCCTGCTGACCAACTTGACGCCGCTGTGCTGGACTTGATCACCCGCGCAAGCCGGGGAAGCGCCCTGTCCAAGGGGCTGGGCAAGCAGGGGTTTTACCAGCAGGTCGATTTGCCACAAAAAGAGGCCTACCTTGTGGCGGCAGACATCATGGCCAGCGCCGCCATGACGCCCGACGCCCAGGAAGGCTTCAATGCCTTTCTGGAAAAACGCCACGCGTATTACACGCAGCGTCCGCTCTTTACTTAAAGATCACCGTTTTGTGGCCGTTGATGAGCACCCGGTGCTCGCTATGCCACTTCACGGCGCGGGCCAGCACTTGGCTTTCGGTGTCTCGGCCCAGGGTGGTCAGGTCTTCTACGGTCTTGCTGTGGTCTACGCGGGCCACGTCTTGCTCAATGATCGGGCCTTCGTCCAGGTCAGCAGTCACGTAGTGGGCGGTGGCGCCAATCAGCTTGACGCCCCGGTCGTGCGCCTGGTAGTAAGGCTTGGCGCCCTTGAAGCTGGGCAAGAACGAGTGGTGAATGTTGATGGCACAGCCTGAGAGCTTGCGGCACAGGTCGTCGCTCAAGACCTGCATGTAGCGGGCCAGCACCACCAGTTCAGCGCCTTCGTTTTGGATGATCTCGTATTGTTTGGCCTCCACCTGTGGCTTGGTCGCAGCCGTGACAGGCAGGTGGTGAAACGGCACGTTGTAACTGGCGGCCAGTTGGTAAAACTCACGGTGGTTGGAAATAATGGCCCGGATGTCGAGCGGCAGCAAACCGCTTTTCCAGCGAAACAGCAAGTCGTTCAGGCAGTGGCCCTCCTTGCTCACCATCAGCACTGTGCGCATGGGCTGGGCGCGGGCGTGCAGGCGCCACTTCATGTCGAAGGGCTTGGCAAAGTCGGCTAGTTGCGCCTTCAACTCCTCATTGGAGTGCTGGCTGCAAACGAACTGCACGCGCATGAAAAATAGGCCGGTATCGCTGTCGTTGTACTGGGCGGCTTCTTCAATGTTGCCGCTGCGTTCCAGTAAAAAACCGGACACCGCATGGACCAGACCGAGGCGGTCAGGGCAAGAAAGGGTCAATATATAAGCAAAATTCATAGTGTCTGAATTGTCGCAGCATGTTGTACCGGAGTTTTGGTGCCAGAATCAGCCTTTAAACACCAACCACCCAGGAGACAGCGATGAGCCAGCTTGACTTCAACATGGACAGCCAGTGGCTGCCCTTTACGCCCAATCGCACATTCCAATTAGACCCTCGCGTGTTCGTGGCGGCAGACGGCATGTACTTCACCACACACGATGGCAAAAAGGTCATCGACGGCATCTCCAGCCTGTGGTGCGTGGGGGCTGGGCACAAGCGCGCCCAGATCAACGAAGCCATTAAAAAGCAGTTGGATACGCTGGACTACGCCACCGCTTTCAACGCCAGCAACGACAAAGCCTTTCAGGCCGCCGAGCTGATTGCCAGCATGGCCCCGGGCGACCTCAATAAAGTGCTGTTTTGCAACTCAGGCAGCGAAGCCGCCGACACCTCTATGAAAGTAGCCTTGGCCTACCACCGCGCCCGCGGTGAAGGCCACCGCAATGTGTTTATTGGCCGCGAGCGTGGCTACCACGGCGTAGGTTTTGGCGGTATGAGCGTGGGCGGCATTCCCGCCAACCGCAAGGTTTACGGCACGGCGCTGCTGCCGCGTGTGGACCACTTGCGTTTTATTCACGACCCGGTTAATCACGCCTACATCAATGGCGTGGAGCCCGAATGGCAAGAAGACATCTTGCTGGAGCTGGAAAACCGCATTTTGCCGCTGCACGATGCCAGCAACATTGCCGCCGTCATTGTGGAGCCGGTGGCCGGCAGCGCGGGCTGGTACTTGCCACCCAAGGGCTACTTGAAGCGTCTGCGCGAGATTTGCGACAAGCACGGCATATTGCTGATTTTTGACGAAGTGATCACCGGCTTTGGCCGCTTGGGGACCAACTTTGCAGCAGATTACTACGGCGTGGTACCGGACATGCTGAACTTTGCCAAGTGCGTGACCAACGGAGTGATCCCGCTGGGCGGCGTTATTTGCCGTGACCATTTGTACGAAACCCTGATGGGTGCCAACGAGAAAAGCCCGGCTCACGCCATCGAGTTTTTCCACGGCTACACCTACTCAGGCCACCCCGTGGCGTGCGCGGCGGCGATTGCCACCATTAACTTGTTCAAGGAAGAAAAGCTGTTTGAACGGGCTGGCGAAATGGGCAAATTTCTTGGCAATTGCATGCACACGGCCCTTAGGGGTCAACCCAATGTGGTCAGCATTCGGGCCATGGGCAATGCCGCAGCGGTGGAGCTGACGGGCATTGCTGGTTTGCCGGGTAAGCGCGCTTTTGACATCTTCATGACCTGCTACCACAAGGGCGTTTTGATACGCCCTGCTGGTGAAAATCTGGTGTTGGCGCCGCCTTATATCGTGGAGAAAGCCCAAATCGAGCTCATGGTGGGCGTCTTGGCTGATGCCATCAAGCAACACGCTTGATGACTGAATGAATCTGGGACTGGGGCAGTGCCCCGGTTGAGCGTCAAAAAGTGCCGCCTTAGCGAAATGCTCTGGCGGCTTTTTTACGTCAGTGAACAATCACCGGGTTTTGGGCCAGCTCAGCGTATTGCTCCAACGTGTCTTCCACTTCTTCTTGCGAAGGGGTGTTTTGCTGCCAGGCTGAGATATGCAGCTGAAACAGCTCGGCCCAAGAGCCGTCCAAATACACCTCTTTGTTGTTGCGCTTGTCCACAATCTCAAACCCGTGGCGTGCCAGGGTAGGCGCTGCGGGTTTTTTTGCCGTTTTTTTGCCTGTCGCATCGTTGGCCAAGTCGGTGTCTGTGGCGTTAGCCAGCATGTGGGTCACAGAGTAGGTGTCGGAGTCGTAAAGCGTGTGCATTAGTAATTATGTCTCAATCGTTTGAGAGGAGTACTTGGGGTCTTCGTTCGCTTTTAAAAGAGCAGGGCTTAGGGCGGTGCCTCAATACTCAGCCACTTTTGGTCGATAAAGTCGCCGTTGGCCTCGGTAATTTTGAGGCGAACCGGCATGTAGTCAAGCTGGGTGGCCAGCCACAGCTCGACTTTTTGGTCAAAAGCCAAGCGCGGGTTGCGCACCAGTTTGAGCGCGCGCTGCTCGCCGCCCGCCAAGCTCAGCGTCTCTTCCTCGCCCACGGTAAATAGCCAGGTGTCAGCGTCGCGCGCACCCACCACCTGAACCGTCACAGTGGTGGCCGGGGCGTATTGCCCTGGGTTTCCCGCAATCTGTGCGGCCAGTTGCAGGATGACGCTCAATCGGTCTTGCGCGCCGGTCAGCAAGGGCACGTTGGGCGTGTTGGCGCTGAAGGTCACCAGGCCTTGTTCCCGGTTAAAGTGCGCGGCCACTTCGCTGCGGTATTTGTCGGCAAAGCGAACCGGGGCCAAGCCCTCGGGGGTAATTTGCCCTTGGCTGGTCTGCATCCGCGTTTGGCCGAACGCACTGAAAGACAAGCGGGCCTTGTACGCTTGGCCATCCTGTTGCCACAACAACTCGCCGTTTGCACTAAAGGGAAACTTGTTGGCCTCCACCTTGTATTTCACCAGCGCCGACCCCGGCAAGCGCACGGCTCCGGTCTTAACCGTCAACTCTCGCTCGGCGCGCGGGGCAGCCGTGACTTCTGCCACAGCTTCTGACGTTAGAGCTTCGGGCGCCTGAGCCTTTAGTGGCGCTGCGGGGGCTGACGCTGGTAGCACAGGTGCTGGCGCGGGCGTTTCGGGCTCTAACGCAGGAATTTCTGGGGCCTGCATGGGTGCGCTGGGGGGGGCCACTGCGTCAGTTGAGGCGACTTTTTTTGGGAGAGGGCGCCCAGGGGTCTGCTGGCCTGCTTTCAATAAAGGCGCTGGTTTGGCGGCTTTTTGTGGCTCAGTCAGGGTGCTGCTAGCCACCAAGGTGCGGGTGATAAAGGGCTTGGTGGGTGCGCTCGCGCTCAAGCCGAGGGACAGGGGAGCGGTACTAAGCAAGGCGATGTGAACCAGAAAAACACCGACCGTCAAGCCCATCAAAGCTTTGAAATTTTGGCCGTTATGATTGCTTTTCAACTCCCCGCACCCCTTATGAAACTTGCCACCTACAAAGACGGATCGCGTGACGGCCAGTTGGTCGTCGTCTCGCGCGACTTGGCCACCGCGCATTATGCGACCGGTATCGCCAACACCCTGCAGCAAGTGCTGGATGACTGGAATTTTTTCTCGCCCCAGTTGCAAGACCTGTTTGACGCTTTGAACAGCGGCAAAACCCGCCACGCCTTTCCTTTTGACCCCAAGCAATGCATGGCGCCCCTGCCGCGGGCTTACCAATGGGCCGACGGCTCTGCCTTTATCAACCACGTAGAGTTGGTGCGCAAGGCTAGAAACTCCGAAGTGCCCGCCAGCTTTTACACCGACCCGCTGATGTACCAGGGCGGCAGCGACGACTTTTGCGGTCCTTGCGCCGACATGGTCTGCGCCTCGGAAGCCTACGGCATTGATTTTGAGGCCGAGGTTGCCGTCATTACCGCCGATGTGCGCATGGCCGCCACGCCCGAGCAAGCCCTGGACAGTATCCGCCTCGTCATGCTGGCCAATGATGTGAGCCTGCGCAACCTGATTCCGGCCGAGTTGGCCAAAGGCTTTGGCTTTTTGCAAAGCAAGCCTGCGACCGCCTTTAGCCCGGTTGCGGTCACGCTCGACGAGTTGGGCGACGCTTGGAGTCAAGGCCGCCTGAACCTCACCCTGCAAAGTACCTGGAACGGCCGCCGCGTGGGCTTGTGCGACGCCGGGCCAGAGATGACTTTTCACTTCGGCCAGCTCATCGCACACCTGTGCAAAACCCGCAATGTGCGCGCGGGCACCATCGTCGGCTCAGGCACAGTCAGCAACAAAGACTGGAGCCACGGCTACAGCTGCATTGCCGAAAAACGCGCCATCGAGACCATCCAGGACGGCCAACCGGTCACGGAATATATGAAGTACGGCGACACCATCCGCATAGAGATGAAAGGCCGCGACGGGCGCAGCCTCTTTGGCGCTATCGAGCAAGAGGTGGTGCCGCTGGCTGAGTTGGGCAAGAAGCGCTGAGTGATTTTTTTGAGCCCTTCTGAAATAGCTGATACGAGGTCGATATACGACAAGGGTCACCATAAATTGCAGCCATGCTTTAATATTTTGAGGTTAAAAAAAATACTCAAAAGTTTCAACCCATTATTGCCTTAGGACAACCCATGAAAATCTCCCTTGCTTCCGGTGCTTTTTTACTCGCGGTGAGCATGGCCGCTCAAGCACAGGACGGTGGACTCCCGTTGTGGGAGGTGGGCGTATTTGGCGGCGCGGCCTCCACCCCGGCCTACCCCGGTGCCCAGGAAAAAACATCACGCGCCCTTGTCATTCCTACTTTTATATATCGCGGCGAGGTGTTTCGATCGGACCGCGGCGGCATAGGCGCGCGTCTTATGCGCACCAATGACCTTGAATTGGATGTTGGATTTGCTGGCTCCCTGCCTTCCGATTCCGACAACACGGTCGTGCGTCAAGGCATGACCGATTTGGGCACCCTGATTGAGTTTGGCCCGCGCGTGAAGTGGACTCTGGCCCGTCCGGCTACCGGTAGCCAGGTACGCCTGGTATTACCTGTGCGTGCAGTGCTGGAATTTAACAGTGGCGTGAATGGCCAAGGCCTTGCATTCGAGCCTGAGTTGGTCTTCGAGACCCGAAATGTTGCCGGTGGTTGGGGCTTGTCTGCCAGCGCCAGCTTGGTATGGGGTGACCGTAAGCTGAACAATTACTTTTATGGCGTGACACCTCAGTTCGCGACAAGCAGCCGTCCCGCTTTTGACGCCCAGTCCGGCTTGATCGCGACCCGTGTAGGCCTGAGTAGCTCCAAAGAGATCACCCCCGATATAAGGGTATTCGGTTTTGCCCGTTTTGAGACCTACAGCGGTGCGGCTAATTTGGCCAGCCCGCTGCATGTGGCATCCAGCGGATCATCTGTAGGTATCGGACTTTCCTGGACCCTGGGACGCTCCGCTCAGCGGGCAGCCAACTAGCATTTAACAGGGCGGTTGCGACGACTTTTGCGGCCCTTGGCACCTGCGCGGTCTTCGTCGATGAGTTGGGCAAGAAGCGCTGAGCTTGACAGTTTTATTGATGATGTATACCATGAGACATATCAATCGGGAACTGGAGCTTCAACATGCATCAAATAGCCAAAATATTTGCCACAGGCCGCAGCCAGGCGGTGCGTTTGCCTCTGGAGTTTCGCTTTGACGTGGCCGAAGTCTTCATTCGACGCGACCCCTTCACGGGCGATGTGGTGTTGTCGCGCAAGCCGACCGACTGGCAAGGCTTGCTGGACGCCGTTGCCCTGAATGCTGACGAAGACTTACTGATTGAGCGCCGCCAAACCCACACACGGCGCGACCCGTTTGAGGGCATGGCCGAATGAGTGCGCGCTACTTGCTTGATACCAACGTCATCAGCCACATCATGCAGGGGCGCGATGCCCTGTTACTGGCGCGTTTGACGCAGGTGCCTGTAGGGCAGGTTGTGATGTCCAGCATTACCTTGGCTGAATTGGAATATGGCTTGCACCGCAAAGGCCAGCCCGTGCGGCTGAGAAACGCGTTGACGCAAGTGCTGCTTCACATGGACGTGTTGCCCTGGGATGAAGCCGTGGCCACTTGTTATGGCGAGTTTTGCGCCACTTTGGAAGTCCAAGGCATCAACTTGAGCGACTTCGACATGATGATCGCTGCCCATGCTGTGGCATTGAACGCCACCCTGGTCAGCCGGGACAAAGCCTTCGCACAAGTGCCCGTTGAGCGCTTGAGCTTGGAGATTTGGTAATCGAGCGATTTGGAAGTTAGGCCCCCGCCAGTTGCTTGGCAAAGGTTTTGATACCGCGCAGCAGCATCTCAACCGACACTGCGACCAGCACCAAGCCCATCAGCCGCTCAATGGCCACCACAAAACGGGTGCCTGCCACGCGTTGAATGCGCTCGGCCAGCACCAGCACCACAGCGCTTACCGCCATCGTGACGCACAGGGCGCCGATCCATTCCATGCGCCGCTCGGGGGCTTGGGATACCAGTAGCAAGACCATGGCTAGCGCCGACGGACCAGCCAAGGCGGGAATCGCCAGCGGCACAATCAGCGGCTCGCCCAAACCCTCGGGCGGCTCTAGCCCGTGCGGGGGCGGGAAGACCATGCGCAGGGCAATCAAAAACAAAATAACACCGCCGCCAATTTGCAGCGACAACTCGCTCAGGTTCATCAGCCGTAAAAAACCTTCGCCGATAAACATGAAGGTCAGCAGCAACAAAAAGGCAATCAGCACCTCGCGCATGATGACAAACGAGCGCCGCTCGGGGGCGACGTGTTTGAGCGCATTGGCAAAGATGGGAATATTGCCAACCGGGTCGGTGATCAAGATCAACAAAATGGTGGCCGAGGCAAAGGTGTAGTTCATTTGACTCGCAGGAGGGTGGGAAGAACAGGGGGAAGTAAATGGCGCATCGCCTCAGGATATCAGGCGCCTCAAAGTTACTCGGCTTTTTCTTGGCAGCTGATGCAGCGCGACGCGGCCGGGGCCGCGTGCAAGCGGGCTGCGGGAATGGTCACGCCGCAATCCACGCATTGGCCGTAGGTGCCGGCATCTATGCGGCCCAGGGCCGCGTCGATCAAGCGCAGTTCGGCGGTTTCGCGCTCATCAAGTGCAAATTCAAGGTCGCGGGCAGTGCTGACCTGGGCGGGCGAGTCTTCGGGCTGGGCAAAGTGCTCGGCCGATGCTTCTGCGCGCCCCACGGCGCCGCCGCGCAAGTTGCGTAGCTGCTCCAGCAAACTGGCGCGTTGATCAAGCAGCTGTTTTTTGAAGGGGGCGGTGAGTTGAGTGGTCATGAAATGCTTTCTGTAGTGAGAGCAACCATCATGCGTCGCCGAAGTAAGGGCGTCTTTGACCGACGTCAAATTTTTGAGTCCATGCCCAAGTACTGCTTTTACGGCCGCTTTTAGGAATATCAAGAATTATTTCATTCGCTCATTTGTCAATTGAAATTATTTCAAAAAATGCTTAAAAAAATAAGTAGTTATTTCTGACACTCAAGTGACAAGAGGCGGGTTTACCCTATTTATTGCCTAGTTCACCAAGGCTACATTGGAAATGTGTAATCTGGCAAATATTTAATATTTGATTAGAAAAACACTAGCTGCAATTATTTCAAATAAAGGAAATTTTCATGAAATTTTTTAAGATTGCCGCGCTTGCGGCTGCAGTTGCCTCAATAGGGACAACGGCCACTTTTGCGCAGGATCAAAACCTGTCTACGCTTCAGCGTATGGGTAACACTGCCACCAACATGAACATTGCGACGGTTCCCCAAGAAGGAAAGAACGCAGATGCTATTCGCGCTAATTTGAAAAAGGTCAAGTTGCCTGAAGGTTTCAAGATTGAACTGTATGCGGTAGTACCTGATGCCCGCTACATGGCCGTAGCCCCATCGACCAACATGCTATTTGTAGGTACGCGCAAAACCTCGGTGTGGGCTGTGACCAACCGCAACAATGGCGATGCAGCAACCGAAGTGAAGGCTTTTGCGCCCTCCATTAAGTTCAGCAATCCAAACGGCGTTTGCTTCACCAAGGACGGCTTCTTAGTCGTTGCTGAATCCAACCGCATCCTGCATTTTCCTGCTGCCGAATACTTCTATGAAGGCCCGGACGTTGCCGTGGGGGTCGTTGTCCCTGAGGGCAAGCTGATTCCTGTGGAAGAGCAGTCTTTCAACCACACAGGACGCGTGTGCAAGGTTGATAAAGATGGCAAAATTTTTGTGAACTTGGGCCAACCGTACAACGTGCAGCCCGCAGACAAAGTGGCGCTTTATGAGAATTTGGGTATTGGCGGCATCGTGCGCTACAACGGCCTTGACGGCACGGGCCGCACGGTCTACTCCAAAGGTATGCGTAATCCTGCCGGTTTGTCCATCGGACCTAAGGGCGACATCTGGGCCACGGATAACCAGGTTGACGGCTTGGGCGATGACATCCCACCCGGCGAGCTGAACAAAGTCAGCAAAGAGGGTGAGCACTTCGGATTTCCCTATTACAACGGTCGGTTCAAAGTCGCAGGTTCACCTGCTGCTACTGATTTGAAAGACATGAAGGAACCCGCGGGCGCTATCTACCCACAAGTTGAGTTTCCTGCACACCAAGCTCAGCTGGGTCTGACACACTACACGGGCACTGTGTTTCCCAAGAAGTACCAAGGCGGCCTGTTTGTTGCATCCCATGGCTCCTGGAACCGAACCACACCAAGCGGCTATCTGCTCAACTTCATTCCAATCAAGGCGGATGGCAATGCAGGCTCCTCAGAAGTATTTGCAGACGGCTTCCTGGATAAAGTGACAGGTCGTGCCTTGGCGCGCCCTGTGGATATTGTCAATTTGCCAGACGGTTCTATTCTGGTATCTGACGACTACGCGGGTGCACTCTATCGGATCAGCTATAGCGGTACTTGATAGGCATTGAATCAGAGGCCGTGCGCCTCTGATTTAGCAAATAAGGGGCCCCTGTGTGGGCCCCATTTATTGGACGCGTACATGATAAAAATTCCTTTTGCAATTCTTCTTGTTTTTTCTGCATTCAACACTTATGCAGATGACGTGGCTGCAGGCCGCGCCAAAGCCGATGTGGCCTGTGCTTTGTGCCATGGCGTAAGCGGGCTCTCCAGCCTCCCCAATGCGCCGCATCTAGCAGGACAGCCCGCTATTTACGTGGTGGAGCAACTGCGCAATTACCGCAGTGGCAAGCGCCAAAACGAGGTGATGAATGTGATCGCTAAAAACTTGTCAGACGCGGAGATTTCACATCTTGGCGCATGGTTCAGTGCCATCAAAGTCAGCGTCGAGACACCTTGATATTTTTAAACAACTCAGTAGTAATACCCAATGAAAAAAAATTCAGCGCTAACCTGTGCAGGCCTCTTGACCACCTTGATGGCCACTGTCAATGCCCAGACTTTGTCAGACGTGGTGGTCTCAGCCTCGCGCGCCGAGCAACGCAGTTTTGACGCGCCAGCTGCTATTCAAACGGTGGATCGCGCCACGATTGAGGACGCCGGTCCGCAGGTCAACCTGTCAGAGTCTTTGAAACGGGTGTCGGGGCTGACGATCTTGAACCGGCAAAACTACGCGCAAGACCTGCAAGTCTCCATCCGGGGTTTTGGCGCCCGCTCGGCCTTTGGCATTCGCGGTATTCGTTTGCTCATTGACGGTATTCCCGCTACCACCCCCGATGGCCAAGGCCAAGGCTCGTCGATCAGCCTACCCTCTACTGAGCGCATTGAGGTTCTGCGCGGCCCGCTGGCACAACTGTATGGCAACTCCTCTGGTGGGGTGATTCAGGCCTTTACCCGTGAGGCGCCCCAGACCCCTGAGTTGTCTGCCCTGTTGTACACCGGCTCTTTTGGGCTGAGCCGCACTGATTGGCAGTACGCTGGGCGCGTGGGCGGCTACGGTTTGGTGGCGGACTACAGCACCTTTGATATTGAGGGCTACCGCGCCAACAGCCAGGCCGAGCGCAAGCAGTTCAACGGCAAATTAAGCTTTGATGCCTTTGAGAAAACCAAGGTCAACGTGGTGTTCAACCAGTTTGACATGCCCTTGGCGCAGGACCCCCTGGGGCTGACAACGGCCCAGGTGGCGGCGAATCCAACGCAGGCCGGCACCAACGCCTTGAGCGCGCGCGTCAGAAAAATAACGACACAAAGCCAGCTGGGCACGTCCATCAAGCACGAGCTCGACAGCAGCTCCTCCTTGACCGCCCGCGCCTATACCGGTAACCGTGAAAACACCCAATACCAAGCCAACAGCTTTTGGGTGGGCCTGGACCGAAGCTACTACGGTGCGGGACTCCAGTACAACCAGCAAACCCAAGTGGCGGGCATACCCGTTGCATGGGTGGGGGGCTATGAATTTGACCATTCCAGCGAGCGCAGACAGGGCGGAGCATCTCCAAGCGGAGAAAAAACACCCGGTTCACTCAACCGCGATGAAGACAACCAGGCCAGAAACAGCGATTTCTTTGTGCAAGCCACCCTGAGTGCCAGCGAGAAAATATCCCTGGTCACCGGGCTTCGCGCCAGCTCGGTCCGCTTCAACAGTGAAGACTATTACCTGAGCAACGGCAACGGCTCAGGCGGGGTCAGCTTCCAGGCGACCAGTCCCGTCTTGGGCGTGACCTACCACGCCAACGACGCCCTCAACCTCTACGCCAACTACGGCCAAGGTTTCGAGACCCCCACGTTGGCTGAAGTGGCCTACGCCGGTTCAGGCGCGCCCTCGTTCAACACGGCAGTGGCGGCCTCGACCAGCCAGCATATTGAGGTCGGTGCCAAGTGGGCGCCTAGTGCAGGTACTCGTTTGGATTTCACCGTCTTTCAGGTGAAGTCGACAGACGAAATCGTTGTTTCATCGAGCACCAACGGGCAAACAACGTTCAAAAATGCACCGGGCACCCACCGCACAGGCTGGGAGTTGTCAGGCAGCACGGTGCTCTCGCCCCATGTTCGCGCCAGTGTGTCGGCCTCACAAATTGATGCGACCTACTCCAAGACCTTCACCAATGGTTCAACAACTGTCGCCTCGGGCAACAAACTGCCCGGTATTCCCCAGCACTTCCTCTTCTCTGAACTGCTCTGGACGGGCCACAAAATGGGTGCTGGCAAAGCCGGCAGGGCGCTGGGTAGCACAGCGGGTATTGAGTTGACGCAAGCAGGGCGTCTGTTTGCCAACGACACCAACACCGCCTCGGCAGACGGCTATGCCACCCTCAATCTGAAAGCGAGCTACGCCTGGGCAGTGGGTTCGGGCAATTTGACCACCTATGCCCGCATCGACAACCTGAGCGACGAGCGCTACGTGGGCTCGGTGATCGTCAACCAAGCGGCATCGCAGTTTTACGAGCCTGCGCCTGGCAGAAACTGGACGCTGGGGCTGCGCTTGGTTGTGCCGCTTTAACCGGGGTCAAATTTTTTAAGCCAAGCGCAAAACTACGCAATGCCATAATCCAACCCCATGCAAACCCTGCGCAACGCCCACCTACTCGCCCGCTTCGTGCTGGTGTGGT
>CAIMHL010000102.1 GCA_903840825.1 uncultured beta proteobacterium | reverse complement strand
CACCGCTCGGGCGAGCGCGGCCATGAATTCATGTTGCAACACTTGGGCGCGGAGGCTTTGCTTGACATGGGTTTGCGCTTGGGCGAAGGCTCGGGTGCGGCGCTGGCCTGGCCGCTGCTGGAATCAGCCTGCGCTATTTTGCGAGAGATGGCGAGTTTCGAGGCGGCCGGGGTGTCAGAAAAATCGGCTGCACTGACGGCCACGGTGGCTTAAACGCCTGCTTCATCCATGACGCCTATGCTCAGCCGTTTTGCGCGGCATTTCCTACTCTCGGTGCAGTTCTTCACCCGCATTCCCGTCACCGGGCGCTTGGCTGATTGGGTCGGGTTTAGCCCCGCCATGCTGCGCGCCAGTGCGGCCCATTTCCCAGGGGTGGGTTGGTTGGTGGGCGGCTTGGTGGTGGCTTTTACCGCTGGGCTTTTGGCTTGGCTGCCACCCACGCACTTTTCACCTTTGGTCGTCGCCGTGTGGGGCACCGCTTTTGGCGTGCTGCTGACCGGTGCTTTTCATGAAGACGGCTTGGCGGATGTGTTTGACGGGCTGGGCGGCAGCCCGGACCGCGACCGCGCCTTGATCATTATGAAAGACTCGCGGGTGGGCGCGTTTGGGGCCATTGACTTGATGCTGGTGCTCCTTGGCAAGGTGTCGTTGTTGGCCTTGATCGGCTCGGTCAGCCCAGCGCTGTTGTGTGTGGTTTTGTTTTTGGCCCATGTGGTGTCGCGCACTTGGCCGCTGCTGCTGATTCGATTCATGCCCCATGTGGGTGATGCAGCAGGGTCCAAGTCGAAACCGCTGGCCGACCAAATAACGCGGGGCAGTTTGGCGGTGGCTTTTGTTTGGGTTTGTTTGGCGTTTGGTCTTGTAGGCTGGGCTCAGATCACGCTTAACTTAATGGTCAGCGGCCACGAAACAGGCGCATTTTTTCAGGCTTTGTTGAACGCTTTAGGGGCTTCAGGACTGACTTTGTTGATTGTGTGGCGCTGGTTTTGGCGTCGCCTTCAGGGTTTCACTGGCGACTGCCTGGGCGCGGCGCAGCAACTGTGCGAGCTGGCTTTCTACCTTGGCTTTGCGCTTAGCCTGTGAACTTTAAACAGGTGCGCTCATGAAACTCTGGCTGGCCCGCCACGCGCAGCCGCTTATAGCGTCCGGCATTTGTTACGGCGCTACCGATGTGCCTGCCGATGCTAAAGCGACGCTAGACGCCGCACAAAACCTGTCGCTGGCCTTGCCACTTGGCCTCTTGGTGCTAACTTCTTCGCTGCAAAGATGTGAGCTGCTCAAGCACAGCCTGCAAGCTTTGCGGCCTGATTTGTCATTTAAAACCGATGCCCACTTGGTCGAGATGAACTTTGGCACCTGGGAGGGGCAGCGCTGGGATGCCATCGCGCAAGCCGAGCTGGCGCGTTGGACGGACAACTTTGGAGCTCACGCCTGTGGCGGCGCTGAGAGTGTGGGCCAGTTCATGGCACGCGTGGGCGAGGTGTGGGATGAGACCGTGGCCGCAGGGCAAGACTGCGTTTGGATCACCCACGCCGGCGTCATCCGTGCTGCCTCACTTTTGGCGCAAGGTATTCGTACCCCGAGCCATGCCCAACAGTGGCCGCACCAGGCGCCGGGGTTTGGGCAGTGGCGCGAGATGGAAATTTGATCAAGAAGCGGGCGTCTTGGCTTTAAAGTCGCAAAACTGGCTCACGCCACACTGCCAGCACAGGGGTTTGCGGGCCTGGCAGATATAGCGGCCATGCAAGATGAGCCAATGGTGGGCGTCCACCAGGTAGGGTTTGGGGATGCGTTTGAGCAGTTTGAGTTCCACGGCCAGTGGCGTTTTGCCCGGTGCCAGGCCGGTGCGGTTACCCAAGCGAAACAGGTGCGTATCCACCGCCATGGTGGGCTCACCAAAAGCCACGTTCAGCACCACATTGGCCGTTTTGCGACCCACACCGGGCAAGGCTTCCAGCGCTTCACGGGTGCGGGGCACCACGCTGTTGTGCTGTTCTACCAAAATTTTGCAGGTCTGCATCAGGTGTTTGGCTTTGGAGTGGTAAAGGCCAATGGTTTTGATGTAACTCTCCAAGCCTTCCAAGCCCAGATCAATGATCTTTTGAGGCGAATTGGCCACCGGGAAGAGTCGGCTTGTGGCCTTGTTGACCCCCACATCGGTGGCCTGCGCCGAGAGCAAAACTGCTGCGAGCAACTCAAACACCGAGGTAAAAGCCAATTCCGTCACCGGGAGGGGATTGGCGGCTTGCAAGGTGGCAAAAAAGCTTTCGATGGCAGCAGGTTTCATGTGGTGATATTAATGAATTCAGTTTTGTTGGGAAAGGTGTCCATCATCCATTGAGAGTCAATTTTAAGAACGGAAATGACATCGCCAGGCAGTTTATGAAGTGTATTTTTACCGTCATCAGGTGAGTCAGCCAGCAAGCTGGCCAGGTGGATGACGGCCCCCAATCGGGAGTAGGCCTGTTCGGTCAAGGGTTCTGCCGAACGTTGCAAGGCTTGCATAATTTGCATCGGGAAATTCCAGCGCCGCGCTAATTCAGCGCATATTTGCCCTTCAGTGAAGCCGACCAGACGCTTTTCATGCGCCCAACGACTACCTGGCTCCAAAGGCAGAGCTTCTAAAACCATTAATGCCCCAGGTTGCGTCAGACCAATGAGCAATTCCCCCAAGCGCAGCATCATGCCGGTCAACCAGGCTTGCTGGGTGTCCATGCCCAAGCCTCCGGCCATCCACTTTGCGTAGCCGGCGCACGCCATGCTGTTGGACCAGAATTTTTTTTGGTCAAAGCCTGGAAGGGGTGCAAAGGTTGAACTAAGGCTTTCGGCAATGGTCAATGCACGGACTTGCGCCAAGCCGACCATGATAATGGCATCTTCAATCGTGCTCACACCACGCGGCAATCCGAAATAAGCACTGTTGGCCAAGCGTAAAAGTTTTGCGCAAAGCACAGGGTCTTTGCAAACTAGGTCTCGTACATCGACCACCGTGACATCAACATCATTCATGGTGGTGATCAGATCGTTGGCCACAAGGGATAAAGTGGGTAAGTTGATGGACTCAAACAATGTCTCGATCTTGAACATGCTTACCCTGCAAAAAAATTTAGTTAAGCCATAATTTAAATGGAGTCAGCATTCTCGAAGCGCAGGGGTGACCGGATAATCACCCTTAACTTGCTGGATCACACTCACTTTGCCTGCCGATCCAAGGCAATAAATACAAAGAAAGCCCTTGCATGCAATTTGCCGACCGCCTGAACAATGTAGAAACCTCCGCCATTCGTGAACTTTTCAAGCTGCTGGGCAAGCCCGGCATCAT
>CAIMHL010000101.1 GCA_903840825.1 uncultured beta proteobacterium | reverse complement strand
TACGTGGTTGCCTACGCTTACACCGATTTTTTGCAATTCAGTGGGCCTTTGCAGACCACCTTGCGCCAAGTGCTGGGGCTTGAAGGGCGGGTTTTTCCTGAAATTCGCAGCTTGGGCGGGGCGGCGTGGGTCTTTGTTTTTGCGCTCTACCCCTATGTATATTTGCTGGCACGCTCAGCGCTTGGTGAGCGCACCTCGCACCTGATGGAGGCCGCCCGCCTGCTGGGCGCGCCCATACGCCGGCGCATCCTGGAGATTGCCTTGCCGCTAGCCCGCCCGGCCGTGGCCGCCGGCACCGCCTTGGCGCTGATGGAAACGTTGGCGGATTTTGGCGTGTCAAGCTACTTTGGCATTCAGACCTTTACCGCGGGCATTTACAAGGCCTGGCTGTCTATGGACAACCGCATTGCAGCGGCGCAGTTGGCTACTTTGCTGCTGATGCTGGTGGCCCTGCTTTTGGGCCTGGAACGCCGGGCCCAAAAGCGCCTGCGTTTTACAGCCCCCAAGGGCGACCGCGCGGGCAGCCAAGAAGCGCGACCCGTGGCGCTTGCAGGCCGTGCCCAATGGCTGGCCTGGGGCGTGTGCGGGGCGCCGGTGCTCTTTGGCTTTGTGTTGCCGGTGTTGTTCATGCTGCGCCCCTTGATCGCCGACTGGTCTGTTTTATCGTGGACCCAGTTTTTGGGCTGGTCCCTGAACAGCCTGCGCCTGGGCGCCTTGAGTGCTGGCTTGGCGGTGGCGCTGGCTTTGCTGCTGGCTTTTCAAATGCGCCGCAACCCCGATGCCCCTACCCGGCTGGCGGTGCAACTGGTGGGTTTGGGCTACGCCGTACCCGGTGCGGTGATCGTCGTCGGGCTCTTGCTACCCGTGGGCTGGCTGCAAGCCCGGTGGCCCCAGAGCAACATCGGCTTCGTGCTGACCGCCACCTCACTGGGCCTGGTTTGGGCCTACTTGGTGCGATTTTCAGCCGTGGCACTGCAATCCATCAACAGTGGCTATGCCCGCATTCCCAAGAGCTTTGACGAATCGGCGCGGCTGCTGGGCACTGGCCCCTGGGGCTTGATGCACCAAGTGCACTGGCCACTGCTCAAGCGCTCCACCGCCGCGGCCGCCTTGCTGGTGTTTGTCGATGTCATGAAAGAGCTGCCGGCCACGCTGGTGTTGCGCCCTTTTAATAGCGACACACTGGCTGTGGTGGCTTATCAGTTGGCCCGGGATGAGCGCCTGGGTGAAGCCGCCCTGCCCTCACTGGCCTTGGTGTTGGTCGGCCTGATTCCCGTGATGATGCTGAGTCGCACGCTGCGGGCGCCCTTGCGTTGAGTCAGCGGCCTGTCGCTTTTGACGGGCACAATCGGGGGAGTTTTTTCTACCCATCGTTCATCAGTTCAAGGAACCGCGTCATGCCGCTCGTCGTATTCAACCAAAAAGGGGGCGTCGGAAAGTCCACCATCACCTGCAACCTGGCCGCCATTAGCGCAAGCCAGGGCCTGCGCACCTTGGTGATTGACCTCGATCCCCAAGGCAACTCCAGCAGTTATTTACAAGGCGACACGGCCCAGGAAAACCAGCCCAATGTGGCGGGATTTTTTGAGCAGTCTTTAAGCTACAGCTTCAGGCCCGTGCCGCCGACTGGCTTCATCGTGCCCACGCCTCATGAAAACCTCTTCCTGATGGCCTCCAGCCCCGCCCTCAATGAGTTGCAAACCAAGCTGGAGTCGCGCCAAAAAATATACAAATTGCGCGAAGCCATGAAACTGCTGTCTGAAGATTTCGACCGCATCTACATCGACACCCCGCCCGCCCTCAACTTTTTCACCCGCTCGGCCCTCATCGGTGCAGCAGGCTGCCTGATTCCGTTTGACTGCGATGACTTTTCACGCAAGGCCCTGTACACCCTGATGGACAACGTGCAGGAAATTCGCGCCGACCACAACCCCAACCTCGTGGTCGAAGGCATTGTGGTCAACCAGTTTCAGGCCCGCGCCAACCTGCCCCAGCGCATGGTGAAAGAGTTGATCGAAGAAGGCCTGCCGGTGTTGCAACCCTACTTGCCCTCCTCCGTCAAAATCCGCGAATCGCACGAACTGTCTCTGCCCATGATCTACATGGATCCCAACCACAAGCTGACCCAAGCCTTGGTGGCACTGCACGCTGAGCTGCTGGCGTTGCGGGCCGCGTAGGTCATTTAGCAGGCAATTTCAAACCAGCCACAGCTTGGTTGCTACCTTCTTAGGGAGCGCGTTCACGCTGTGGTTTAAAAAATCAAGGAAAAAAAGATGCTGTTAACTGATATCGCCGTCGAGCACACGTTGGTGTCCAAAAAGACTGGGGTTCGTCAGACTTATCTGCTGCATCCTTTTACCAATACGCAGCGGGATACGCTGGGTAAATTCGAGATCGTTCGTGACATCAGTGAGCCAGGGTTCAAAGAAGTTAAACGATCAACCTTCGTGACGTTTCAACAATTGGCGGAGTTGTATTCGAAAGGCGTCCTCGAAGAATTCGGATTTTCCGTTCGCATGTGCCCAGGGCAGGGCACGCACCCTACTGTGAATCCTACAAAAAAGGTACTGCCAACCAACATCAAACCAGGCTCACCGTTCGACTTGGCTGCTCAAAAGGTGGATGCCTCGAAACCTGCTAATCGCGAATTGAGAACAGCTTTGCTTCGCACTTACGTCAAACTTCAAGAGTCGTGATGCAAATTTACTGGCTGTCCAGCGTTGAAACCCGTCACTCGAAGAGCCATGGCGTCACCCGGCCCTCCTCGGTGCAGGGTGCGAAAGAGCGCAGAAAACAGCGCTATTTGACAGGGAAGCACCTGTGAATCCATCCGAGCCCCATGCCGAACTCATCGCCACTTTCAAGCGGGCGCAAGCAGATGCTGATCACAAGTTCGGATTGATCAAAACTGCTGCGCAAAAGGGCCCCAAGGCAGTCCAAGTGGCCACTGAGATAGCTGCAAAGGCAAAAAAACGCAGGGATTCGTATGCAAAGAAGCTCGATACCCTGGGGCTGAGCCTCAAGGATTGAGCGCGGCCCAGCGTATTGCCCGACAACGGCCTCTTGATGATTTTGGGGCCGTAGCAAAAGTGTCGATATTTTTTACACTTGGTTTACTTTTTTATAGGCATTACGAAAAATAACGTTTGATTACAAGCACTTACATCTCTGGCTTGGTTTTTGCGTTGTTTGTTGCTTAATCACTTCAAAGGTAATGAATGTTCGCTTTAAAACAAGGCTTGGCCCTATGCGTTTGCGCCTTCGCGGCATCGGTCAGCCAAGCGGCCGCGGTCTCAATAACGTTTGACAACCCTATTTTTAACCCCTTGAGCGCAGACTCGGTGGAGATCAAATTCCCCAATGCCTCAGGC
>CAIMHL010000100.1 GCA_903840825.1 uncultured beta proteobacterium | reverse complement strand
CCGCAGCGCAGGAGATTCCGCCGTGTACCCTGACGATGACTTACAGGCAACTCTCGTCGATGGAAAATGGCAGTTTGCACACAAAGATGGTTCGCCTTATTGAAGACCGCGCTAATCCGACAATCAGCTATTGGAGTTCACATGCAACACGTTTTAATCATTCATGAGGTCGAGTCTTATCCGGCATGGAAGGTGGTTTTTGACCAAGCAGCGGACATTAGAAAACGCACCGGGGAAATCAGCTTCCAATTCCTGCGCTACGACAATGACGCAAACAACATCGTCCACTTTTCTGAGTGGTCTTCGCTTGATAATGCCCGGCGCTTTTTCGAGTCCCCGGAGTTAGTGGAAATCAGGAAAAAAGCTGGTGAAAAAGCACCTGGCTTTATTTATCTACATGAGATAGAGCATGGGGTGCTATAGCCCTAACCCGACATTCAACCCGGACTCCGCAAAAACGCGGAGCCGGTTAATTCCACGTTAGCTTTAAATCAGATGATTTGGATGGCCGCTGTATGGAAATGTGGCCGTCGGCTTAGGGTCTGTAGCCGGCATCACGCCAAGCTTAGACTAAACGTGGTCCTACTCGCAGCAAAAAAATACCGTGGTTAGGACAACAAGTCTTTCAAGGCGCGCGCAATAACTTTGGTTGCCCTTCGCAAGTCTTCCAACACCAAGTGTTCATCGGCGCACTTGGCTTGGGATTCCAGAACGGTGCGGGGTCCTGCACCGTAAACAACCCCCGGAATGCCGGCTTCACAAAACAGTCGGACATCGGTATACAACGGTGTACCCATAGCCGGAATGACTTCACCAAAAACCTCAAGGCCGTGTTTTTGTATCGCTGCCACCAAGGGCTGGTTACCCGGCAAGGGTTGCAGTGCTTTGGCAAGCAGCATGCGCCGAACGTCTACAGTAATACCTGCCTTTTGAGCAGCGGCCTCAGCAATAATTTTTCGCAAGTTGGCCTCAACTTCAACGGGGTTTTCCTCAGGAATCATGCGGCGGTCTAGCTTGAAAGTAACCCGCCCCGGGATCACATTGGTGTTGGTTCCACCTTCAATCGTGCCGATATTGAGGTAGGGGTGCGTGATGCCCTCGACCTCGGACCTTACCGACCGGTAGAGGGTGTTTTGCGCGTACAGGGCATTGAGAATATGTACCGCAGCTTGCAAGGCGTCCACGCCAGAGTCAGGTATGGCGGCATGGGCCATTCTCCCGTGCACGGTGACTTCCATTTGTAGGCAACCATTGTGGGCGGTGACGACCTGGTAACTAAAGCCCGCGGCGATCATGAGGTCAGGTTGGATGATCTTGTTTTTGAGTAGCCAGCCAGGTCCTAGTTCGCCACCGAATTCTTCATCATAGGTAAACAGCAATTCAACACTGCCCGCCAGCGGTTTGGCAACCGCCTCCAGCGCGCGCAGGGCAAACGTGAATGTTGAAAAATCACATTTACTCACCGCACTGGCGCGCCCATAAATCTTGCCGTCCTCAATCTCGCCGCCGTAGGGGTTTTTGGTCCAGCCGTCGCCTGGTGGCACCACGTCGCCATGCGCATTAAGAAGCACAGTTTTACCTGGCCCGTAGTGGCGGCGAACAATGAGGTTGGTCACACTTTCAAGACCAGCGGCATGAACATCAGCTGCCGGTACGGCGTGCTTTTCGGCAGTCAGTCCAAAGTCTGCCAGCAGCAATGCTGTGCGATCGGCGTGCGGGGCGTTATTGCCGGGGGGGGTGTCGGTCGGGACCCGGATCAGCGCTTGCAAGAACTTGACTTGTTCGTCGAAGTGGCTGTCAATCCAGGCATCTAGTTTTTCGTAATCAGTCATGAAATAAGCTTTCTCGTATCAAATGGGTTCGCGGCTAAGTTGGACCAGCAGGGTTAAAAATGCCTCGTAGGCTAATTGAATATCGTGGCTGCTGGTGCACTCCAGTGGGTTGTGGCTGATGCCCGCGTTTTCTCCCCTGACAAACAGCATGGCTTGCGGCATGATTTCATGCAGCTTCATGGCATCGTGGCCGGCACCGCTGGTCATTCGGTGCAAGGGCACGCCCATGGTCTGCAAGGCATTTTCCCAGCGGGCCTGCCAGCTGGGTGCACTGGGGGCAGCAGCAGCACGCATGGTTTCGGTCAAGGTGGTGCTAACTTGCCGGCGATCACTCGCTTCTTTTATAAAAGCCAAAATATCAGTCACCAGTGCATCCCGCTGCGCATCGGTGGGCGCGCGCATATCGAGCGTGAAATGGCAAAGTCCCGGCACCACATTGGTCGAGCCGTTGGGCACCATCAGTTGTCCAACTGTTGCCACAGAGTCACCATCTTTAAGGGCTCTTTTTTCTGCTGCCAAAATAACTTCAGCCACGGTAGCTGCCGCATCTTGGCGCCTGTCCATGGGCGTGGTGCCGGCGTGGCAGGCCGTGCCTGCCACTTGCGCGGCATAACGCACGCTGCCGTTGATGGATGTGACGATTCCTAAAGGCAAGTTAAGTTCATTGAGTACGGGGCCTTGTTCGATATGCACCTCTACAAAGCCCAGGTAGTCGGTTGGGTTGCGCTGTAGCTTTGGAATGTCATCCACAGACAAGCCCGCATGAACCATCGCTTCACGCAGGGTGATGCCATCGGCATCTTTTTGTTCAAGCCAGCGCGTATCAAATTGTCCAATCAGCGCGCCTGAACCCAAAAAGGTGGCGTTGAAGCGTTGGCCTTCCTCCTCCGCAAAGGCGACGACTTCGAAATGAAAGGGGAGTCGTTTCCCTTGGCTGCTTAGTTCTCGGACACAGGCGATAGGAACAAATATCCCCAAACGGCCGTCGTATTTTCCGCCGTTTCTAACGGAGTCATAGTGCGAGCCTGTCATCAGGGTTTTTGCGTCCTGCTGGTTTGACAGGTAGCGCCCCACCACGTTGCCCACGGCATCTATGTTGACCTCATCAAACCCGCAGGCCAGCATGCGGGCTTTGATATCAGCAGCGCAAGCTCTGTGCGCGTCCGTCAAGTAGGTAACGGTGAGTTGCCCTTTTTCCGCATAGCCGGGGTCGGTGTGGACTGACAATGCCTCGTGCCAGTCCCAAATCATGTCGCCCTGGGTGGGCGACACGCCGAATTTATCGTCCAGCCGAAT
>CAIMHL010000099.1 GCA_903840825.1 uncultured beta proteobacterium | reverse complement strand
TGCGCCACAAAGCAGGCGCCAGCCGCTGAAATGCCGGCAAAAATGCCTTCTTCGCGCGCCAAGCGGCGGCACATGTCTTCAGCCGTTTCCTGGCTGACAAACATCAACTCATCCACATTGGACGCATCATAAATTTTGGGCAGGTATTCCTGCGGCCATTTGCGAATGCCAGGAATGCGCGAACCCTCGTTGGGCTGCACGCCAATAATTTTGATGGCGGGGTTCTTCTCTTTCAGGAACTTCGAGACGCCCGTGATGGTGCCGGTGGTGCCCATTGCACTTACAAAATGGGTCACTTGGCCATCGGTATCGGCCCAAATTTCTGGCCCAGTGGTCTCGTAGTGAATGCGCGGGTTGTCAAGGTTGGAAAACTGGTCGAGCACGCGGCCTTTGCCTTCGCGCTGCATTTGCTCGGCCAAATCGCGGGAATACTCAATGCCGCCGCTCTTGGGCGTCAAGATGAGTTCAGCGCCAAAAGCCTTCATGGTTTGAGCCCGCTCAATCGACAAGTCTTCCGGCATGATCAAAATCATCCGGTAGCCCTTGATGGCGGCGGCCATCGCCAGCGCAATTCCGGTGTTGCCCGAAGTGGCCTCGATCAAGGTCTCGCCTACTTTAATGTCGCCCCGCTGCTCAGCCCGGGCAATCATGGACAAAGCCGGGCGGTCTTTCACAGAACCCGCCGGGTTATTGCCCTCCAACTTGCCCAGAATGACCGTACCACGCGCCGAATTTTCAGCAGCGCCAATGCGTTGCAACTTAACCAAGGGTGTTTTTCCAATGGCGTCTTCAATTGTTTTGTAGTTCATGGTCTGTACTTTGCCATAACTTGGCGCGTGATTAGAAACTTGGTGCGCTAAGTTAAACGCCTACTGCGCCAATTCGCTGGCCGGCAACAAAGTACTGGCCCCAAACCTTCGCAGTCCGTCTCCCGTCAGAGACCCTGAAGAAGTTCGTGGCGAAGACATTCACTTTTATTGCGTGAAGTAGACGCAAAAAAGCAGGCGCTTAAGATAAATCCTTTCATATTTGTGCCATAATTTGTGGCTGTACATAGCGTCGCCCGGGTGGTGGAATTGGTAGACGCACGGGACTCAAAATCCCGCGCCGAAAGGCGTGCCGGTTCGATTCCGGCCCCGGGCACCATTTGGTGAGCTAAGTCAGAAAGAAATTTAAAACCCGTGTGACCTCAAGTTACAACGGGTTTTTTGCTTTAGTTCGCTGCAACAAGGGCTCTCATGACCGACCACTACGCTAGTCTTGGCCTCAACAGCAGTGCCTCGCTGGCTGACATCAAGAAAGCGTTTCGCCAAAAGGCGTCCCAGTATCACCCGGACAGAAATCACGCCAGTGAAGCACCCGCCCGCTTTCGGGCTGTGCAAGAGGCTTATGAAGTGCTCTCAGACGATGCCAAACGAGAAGCCTACGACGATAACCGCCGCCGCAATTTGTTGGACAACCCGCTGGAGACCGCACGCGACATCTGGCAAAACTACTTTAACGCTCTTAAAAAGGACGCACCATGAAAATCTCTCCATTTTTCCAACACCTGCGCTCTGCTTACCAAGCTGAAATTGACGACTTGACCTTTGACTCCGAAGGCCGCGATGTGCTGCGCCAACGCCTGGCTGAGCGTCGTAAAGAGTTGGGCTTTTTGATTCAAATGATGGAGCTCAGCCCGGAGATGGTGTCTGTGGTGCTGCACCAAGGGTTTCGCTTCAAGTCCAACGCGGCGATGGACCATGTGATCAGCCATGAATCCGAAGACCTCCCCACTTGGGACGCGGTCAGTGAGTCGATCCAGCTGACGCCTTGGGCTCAAATACTGGTGGACAAACTGCTGGACGAACCCAAGGGCGACTGGTTTTTGTCGGTTGCCGCTGGCCTAGAGTACATGTACGGCAAGGCAGACCACAAGCCTGCGGCTCAGGCCGCTTCTGATGAGGGTGACGACGAGCACGAAGAAGACGAAGCACGCAACGCTTTTGACGACGAGGAAGAGGAAGAAGCCAAAGCCCGCGAAGAAGCCGGTGCCGACTGGATGGTTGAACAAGGTTTTGACCGCAAAGATTAATGGCCACTGACTGCCGAATAAGGAACATTGCATGAACCACCTTGCCCTGATTGAAAAAACCCAAAGCCTCATTGCCGCTGGCGATATTGCCGGCGCCGAGATGGCGCTGGTGGAACTGGCCGACACCGAGGGTGACAGTGCCCTGATGGTGGTGCTGGCCCAGTTGCCGCCCAAAGACATCCTGGCGGTGATTCGGGAGTACGACAACTCCAAAGAATCCATCATCAACATGGCGGTCACGCCCGAGCAATTTGCCCGTGCCGTGGTGATCGAGAAACAGTACAAAGACCTGACCCGCACCCATTTGCGCGGCATGGTCAACTCGGTCATCTTCCGCGAAGACGCAGACCCGGTTGAGTTTTTGGAAGCCATGGGCAATCTGGAAGGTGGCAGCGAAGCACTGGCCGACTATTTTGAAGAAAAGTGGAGCCGCATCGAAGCCTTTGCCCGCACTGGCACCTTTGACACGGTGGAAGATGATGGCGAAATGCTGACCGAAGTCGCCTTGCTGGCTTCGGCCTACGTCAAGCCACAACTCGAACAAGACGAAGTAGCCGACAAAGACTGGATGGAGCTGGCCTGGATCTTGCGCTACCAGTGCGCCGACCTCTTTATTGAAATGTTGATTGTTTTGCGCGCCAAAGCCCGCGCTTTTGCCGCCGCGCTAAACGAGGAAGAAGCCGAAGAAGAAGACAACCGCGTAGAAACCGGCGACACCGACCGCGGCAAAGCCACCCCCGCCGCCCGCGAATCGGACGAAGAATCCGCCATCTAAGCCGTTAAATCTGCTTCTAGCGCCCACCATGCCCAAGCCATTCGCCGCCCCACAAGCCTCGGTCTCTCTTTATGACGCCCGGCCTTTTTTCGAGAAGGCCTTGCAGCACGGCATGGCGCACGGCCTCATCGGGCAGGAAAAGCTGGCAGCTATCGCAGCCGATGCGCCCAAAGGCATGGTGCAAATAGCCCGCTATTTTGGCAATGAGAACCTGCGCCCCGAGCTGGAAAAGGCCCGGGACCGCATGGTGAACTTGGTCAGCCTGAACTTGGAGCTGAGCAGTGGCGGTGACTTGCAAGTGGCGGCTGAAATGCTTCGCGACCACTCGTTTTTGTCGCGTTCCAAAGGCGGCTCCGACATGCTCAAAGCCTTGCTGGCCATGCCCAGAACGCCCCACTTTGGCATGAACGAGCGCAGCGGGTTCACGGATGACCTCATCCCGGTGCTGGCCGAATGGGCGCTCAAAACCTTGCCAGACTACCAACTGGAGCTATCGCAGCGCAGTCAGGCCGCCCTGGTGATGGACGCCGCCATCTGGCTGGCCGACGCGCTGGGACTGCAGGTGCAAGACCTGGAAGAAGCGGGCAAGGATGCTGAAGCTGTTATTCGCACCGCCTTGCTGGTGCTGGCAGCAAAACGCACCGACATGCCAGACTGGGTGGCGTTTGAGAAGCTGGTGACCGCGCTGCGCAAAAAGCACAGCGCCATGAACGCCAAAACGCCACTTAGCATCGCCCTGCCCAAAAAATTGCCTGCGCCTTTTCACGCGGTCATCGAGACGGTGCGGCAATCGGTGCTGGCCGATTTAACCAAAATCTTGGACGCTGCCCTGCCTGTGCGCAAGCTCTTTGACCAAACGCCAGCCTTCATGGGCCGCTATTTCTGGATTGAAGACAGCTTGAGCGAGGTCGACCATTACGACCGCTCGGTGTCTGAC
>CAIMHL010000098.1 GCA_903840825.1 uncultured beta proteobacterium | reverse complement strand
GGTTTGAGGCTCAAACTGGGTGCCGGCATGGCCGGTGCGCCCGTGCCCCTTACCCGCAGCGCCCGTCAGGTCGCCCCCGTTGGCTACTTGCGCCACCGTTTTTTGAGGGTAGATAAAGTCCGCCAGCTCGGTCAGCGATTGGCTGGCGTTGTCGCGCTCAAAGCAGCGGGCGCGGTGGGCGTCGCTGATCAAAATCCAAGTTTTATTCATAAAGTCTCTTTTCAAATGTTCAAAACAGGGGGCTCGCGTCCCCGGCGTTCATGGGCACGTTTGCGTCTGACAGGGGTTTGGGCGCCGTGGCGATCAGGCAATCCGTGGTGAGGATCAGGCTGGCAATGGAACGATCGTTGTTGGCTGAAATAGCGGCCACATGGGCAATCTCTTGTGAGGTGGCACAGGGTTTGGCCGTGTGTTTGATTTCAGCCACCACCACCTCAATCGACTTGGCCACCAGCACACCGGAGTTGACGATTTGGGGCGTGCCAAAGTCGCGCTCCAAAATAACCGTGCGCCCACGCGGCCCCAAAGTGACCTTGACCGCCTCAGCCAAAGCATCCACCCCGCGCCGGATTTTGTCGCGGGCGGCATCGTGAAAAACGAGTTGCTTGGGGCTCATGCGTGACACTTTCGGTGGTGACTTGCCCAAATACTAGGATGAAGCCCCAACCCTGAGCGTGAGAAAACGCAAGCCCCTTGACACCTGAGAACGCGCCCATGCCCCGGGCACGCAGAGCGCCCGAAAATCATTGAGATTTAAAGTTTTTAAGCCTCCAGGCTATAGCTAGCTTGCTTAAAAAGCTATTTATTTAATAGCGCTTAATGACCCATCAAGGGGCCAGGTTTAGGGCTTAGGCCATGGAGTGCGATTGGGCTCGACGAGTTGGGCCGCTGATCGGTCGCTATGGAAAGAAGCGACAGGCTGAAATGTCCATGAATCAGTCAGCAAGGGCGGCCTGACGTAAAGTGCTGGGTTGTCTCAAAATTTGGAGCGGTTAAATTTCTATCCCTTTGGTCAACCTCGACCTTATCCCCACCGACCCATTCACTATCAAAGAAGAGTTGCACCGCGTGCGTGTCCTCATGCAGCTTGAGCAAAAGGAAGACCTGGCGCAATTCAAGCTCAAAAATGCCAAGGCCAGCATCTCGGAGCGCCAGCGGCGTGGCTTCACCTGGTACCCCATCACCATCACCAAGGAAGACATCGGCTTTGGCGGCAAAGTGGTGCTGGAGCTGGAGCGCCCTGCCGGTCAGCAGGGCCTGCACTTGTTTCAGGTGGGCAAAAATGCTTCGCTGTTTGGTCATGCGCCGACCCACTCGGCTGACGACCGGCCGGCGCTCAATGGCGTCATTACCAGTGTGCGCCGCAACAAGCTGCTGCTCTCCACCAGCAAGGAAGAGCTGCCCGACTGGGTGCTTGAGGGTGGCAAGCTGGGCATTGACCTCACCTTTGACGAGGTGAGCTACCGCGAGATGAACCATGCCCTGGACGCTGTGATCAGCGCGCATGGCAACCGCTTAGCCGAGCTGCGCGACGTGCTGCTAGGCGCCCGGCAGCCGCGCTATCACGCGCCCAAGACCGATGATTTGTTCTACCCCAGCCCGCTCAACGCGTCGCAATTGGCCGCTGTGCGCCATGTCATCGCGGCTCAGGACGTAGCCGTCATTCACGGCCCGCCCGGCACCGGCAAAACCACCACGCTGGTGCAGGCTATTTTGGAAACCACCCGGCGTGAGCGGCGCGTGTTGGTGTGCGCACCCTCAAACACGGCCGTGGACCTGCTCACCGAAAAGCTGGCCGAGCGCGGTGTCAACGTGATCCGCATGGGCAACCCCAGCCGCATATCAGACCTGCTACTGAACCACACCCTCGATGCCAAGGTGATGGCCCATTCGAGCTACGCCAAAATGCGCGCGATGCGCCAAACCGCCGACCAGTACCGCGCAACCGCCAGCGAGTACGTCCGCAATTTTGGCTTTGAGGAGCGCCAGCAGCGCCGCCTGCTCAAGGAAGAAGCGCGCATGCTGTTTCAGGCCGCTGACGATTTGGAGCGCTTTATCACCGAGGACGTGCTCGAATCGGTGCAGGTCATCACCTGCACGCTGGTGGGCGCCAGCAACCGCAACCTCCGTCACCTGGACTTTGAGACCGTCTTCATCGACGAAGCCGCCCAAGCCCTGGAGCCCGGTTGCTGGATTGCGATTGCCAAGGGCGAGCGCGTGATCTTGGCGGGCGACCACCACCAGCTACCGCCTACCGTGAAAAGCGACAAAGCCGCCCGCGAAGGTCTGCGCGAGACCCTGTTTGAGAAGTGCATCAAGCGCCACCCGGCCACGGCGCGCATGCTGAACGTGCAGTACCGCATGCACGAGCAAATCATGGGCTTTAGCTCCGAGCAGTTCTACAACGGCCAATTGGAGGCCCACCCAAGCGTGCGCCACACGGGCCTGAGTGCCTACGACCTGAGCTTCGCGCCTGATTTGCCTGTGGAAGTCCTCGACACGGCCGGCTTTGGTTTTTTGGAGATCACCATCCCCGAGAGCCGCTCCACCGCCAACCCGGAAGAAGCGGATGTTCTGCTCAAGCGCCTCGCCCAACTCTTGGCGCCTTTTGAACAAGCCGTGTACCAGCAGCAGCCACTC
>CAIMHL010000097.1 GCA_903840825.1 uncultured beta proteobacterium | reverse complement strand
GGTTCAACTCATGGGCCACGCTGGAGGCCATTTCGCCCATTGTCATCAGCCGGCTCACGTTTTGAGCGCGCTCGGTTTGGGCGGCTGACTGCTCCTCGGCCAGACGCCTGGCTGTGATGTCGGTGGCAATCACCATTTGCGCCAAGCGGCCATCTACCCAGCTGAGGTACCGGGTGCGAATCTCCAACCATTTCCCCAAAGATTCGATATAAATTTCGGCACTCTCGGCATCACCTTCCGACAAGGCATCGGTCGGCAGGCCCGCCATGGTGTCCACGGTGTCTGTGGTTTCATCCAGCGAGAGCGGCAAGGGAACACCGGCCTGCGACACCAGCGCCAAGTGACCGCCTGCTTGCGTGCCAAACCAAAGGCGGTAAAGCTTGTTGGCAAACAGCAGCTCATCGCTGCCCAAGGGAGCCACTGAGATGGAGGCGTCCAGCGCCTCCAGTACGGTGGTGAATCGCTCATGCGAGGCTGATAACTGTTCCCGAATGCGGTTGGGCTCGGTGATGTCGGTCATGGAGGTCATCCACCCGGTTTGGACCCCTCGGCCATCAATCAAAGGGGATACATAAAGGCGGGCATCAAATATGGTGTTGTTGGGTCGCCTGACCCGGACCTGGAAACCACCACTGACGGTTTTCCCGGTCAACTCTTCGGTCAGACGTTGCGTGAGCAACTCTCGGTCTTCCTCGGGCCAGTAAGGAAACGGCGCGGTGAGTCCGACCAACTCAGCTTCACTCCACCCCGTCATTTGGCAAAAGGCCGCGTTCACATAAGTGATACGTCCATTCAGGTCAAGCGCGCGCATGCCCGTCAAAATAGAGTTTTCCATGGCCCGGCGAAAGCTGGTCTCTACCACCAAAGCTTGTTGCGCCTCCATGCGCCTGCGGGTGTGCCGCCAGTTGGCGATCAGCATCCAGGCAGTCATCAGGCTCAAGACGGTGATCAGCCAAAAGAGGCCGCTGCCAATCAAACCCAGCGAGGTGCGAAATGCCTGCCCCCTGATGAGCAGGCCGTTACCCACGGGCGACACAGGGACCTCGTAGGCGTTGTTGGGGCTGGCCCAGGGCAGCAGACTGGCGGCACTTTTTCGCATCGGCACGCTGCTGCCTGCGAGCAATTCCCCTTTTGAGTCACGAAACGAGATGGCGTAGCGGGCAGAGACCTCGGTGGGGACGCCGTAGCGAAACAAGCCGTCCACCGCGAACTCGGCCAATAAAACGCCCATAAATCTGGTGCGCTCGCTCAAAGGAATGTGGAGTTGGAGCATGGCTGGACTGCCTGTGGCGGACAAGTGCTGGTAGTAAAGAGGTTGACGAAGTTCTTGTGCCAAACGGTAGGCACCCTCTGTTTCCCCTAGGGTCAATGTTTCGCCGACCGTTCTAAGAGCACGCGTTGACAAACTGGCCATGCCATAGCTTGCTTTGATTTTGCTGTTGCCGTCAATCCAGGAAAGTCCTTGTAATTCGGGATAGCGGTTCACCATCTCCTCGGCACTCACCTGAAACTCATCTTCATCAATTTCACGGTTGGACATCTCGCGCGCAATACGCATCAATTGCTCTTGGCGCTCCAGCATCCGCAGCCTAAGTCGCTGTTGGGTGTACTCGACATCCCGCTTAACCGCCTCTTGTTCGCGTTCAATTTCCTCAATTCGCAAATAGCCAAAGGCCACCACAATAGCGGCAAGAAACAGCAGCACAGCGGCCAGTGGGGCAACGACGGCAAAGCGGTCCTGTCGCTGGGGTGTTTGAAGCCGCCACCATTGAACGATCCGTTTGAAGGGTGAGGCGTGTGCAGGGCGGTTCGGTGAACCGGGGCTTAGTAAAGGCATGTTTGGAGTGTAAATCAGGCCAAATGGACCTGCTTTTAGGGACTTGTGCTTGAAATAATTTCACAATGCAAAATGTTTAAGCACCATTTGAAATATTTGGGAAAATGTGCGAGAATTAATTTGTGCATTAATAATGAAATATCTTAGGAGACAAGCATGACCGCAATACCCGCCAACCTTCCCGGTTCGTCCGCGCAAGACGCAGATAGCCAGGAAACCCGTGAATGGATGGACGCGCTGTCCGCCGTTATTCAAAGTGAGGGCCCTGAGCGGGCGCACTATTTACTCGAGCAATTGCTTGAGCATGCCCGCCAGAGCAGTATCGACATGCCCTTTTCAGCCAACACCGGTTATGTCAATACGATCGAGACCAACCAGGAGGTCCATTGCCCCGGCAACCTCGAAATTGAAGAGCGCCTGCGTTCCTATATGCGCTGGAATGCGATGGCGATGGTCGTCAAAGCCAACCGCCATCACCCCATTGACGGTGGCGACCTGGGTGGCCACATTGGTTCCTTTGCCTCGCTGGCCCACATGTTTGGCGCTGGCTTTAACCACTTTTGGCACGCAGAAAGTGAAAACCACGGCGGTGACTGCCTCTACATCCAAGGCCACGTTTCCCCAGGCGTCTACGCCCGTGCCTACCTTGAAGGGCGCCTGAGCGAAGAGCAACTCCTGAATTTCCGCCAAGAGGTCGACGGCCACGGCTTGTCCAGCTATCCGCATCCTAAATTGATGCCCAATTTTTGGCAGTTCCCTACCGTGTCGATGGGTCTTGGCCCCCTGATGGCCATTTACCAAGCTCGTTTTCTGAAATACCTGCATGCTCGTGGCATTGCCAACACCGAGAACCGCAAGGTCTGGGTGTTTTGTGGTGACGGCGAGATGGACGAGGTCGAATCCCTCGGCGCGATCGGTTTGGCTGCGCGTGAAAAGCTCGACAACCTGATTTTTGTCATTAACTGCAACTTGCAGCGCCTGGACGGCCCGGTACGTGGCAACGGCAAAATTGTGCAAGAGCTGGAAGGCGAGTTCCGTGGCGCAGGCTGGAACGTCATCAAACTGCTCTGGGGCAGCGAGTGGGATCCGCTCTTGGCCCGCGACAAAGACGGCGCTTTGAAGAAGCTCATGATGGAAACGCTGGACGGCGACTATCAAGCCTTTAAAGCCAACGACGGCGCCTATGTGCGCAAGCATTTCTTTGGCCGCGATCCCCGCACGCTGGAGATGGTCGCTCACATGACTGACGACGAAATCTTCGCTTTGAAGCGCGGCGGCCACGATCCTAAAAAGGTCTATGCCGCTTACCACGCTGCCGTCAACCACAAAGACGAGCCTACTGTTTTGTTGATCAAAACCGTTAAAGGCTTTGGCATGGGCAAGAGCGGTGAAGGTAAAAACAACGTTCACCAGACCAAAAAACTCACAGACGAAGACATCAAAATCTTCCGTGACCGTTTCAACATCCCAATCCCAGACAGCCAGTTGGCCGAGATTCCGTTTTACAAGCCAGCGGACGACACTCCCGAGATGCAATACCTGCACGAGCGCCGCAAGGCCTTGGGTGGTTACCTGCCACATCGCCGGGTTAAGTCGGATGAGCAATTTACGGTGCCCGCGCTGGAGACTTTCAAAACAGTGATGGAGCCCACCGCTGAAGGCCGTGAGATTTCGACCACACAGGCCTATGTGCGCTTCTTGACCACGCTGCTGCGTGATCAGGCCCTTGGCCCCCGCGTCGTGCCTATTTTGGTGGACGAGGCCCGTACCTTTGGTATGGAAGGCTTGTTCCGTCAAATCGGTATTTACAACCCTGAGGGTCAAAAATACACGCCGGTTGATAAAGACCAGGTGATGTATTACCGCGAAGACAAAGCCGGCCAGATTTTGCAAGAAGGCATTAATGAGGCCGGTGGCATGAGCAGCTGGATTGCGGCAGCCACGTCTTACTCGACGAATAACCGCATCATGGTGCCGTTCTACGTGTACTACTCGATGTTTGGCTTCCAGCGCATTGGCGATTTGGCCTGGGCGGCTGGCGACATGCAAGCGCGTGGATTCTTGTTGGGCGGCACCTCTGGGCGCACCACCTTGAATGGCGAAGGTTTGCAGCACGAAGACGGCCACAGCCACATCATGGCTGGCACCATTCCTAACTGCATTTCTTATGACCCCACGTTTGCACATGAAGTAGGCGTCATCTTGCACCATGGCCTCAAGCGCATGGTCGAGAAGCAAGACAACGTGTACTACTACATCACGTTGCTTAATGAAAACTACCCCATGCCCGGCCTCACCGCTGGCACTGAGGAGCAAATCATTAAGGGCATGTACCTGTGCAAGCCCGGTGTGGCGGTTGACAAAGCGCCCACCGTGCAGTTGCTCGGTTCTGGCACCATCCTGCGTGAATCGATTGCGGCGCAAGAGTTGTTGGCCACGGAGTGGGGCGTGACCGCCAACGTCTGGAGCTGCCCAAGCTTTAACGAGCTGACCCGCGAAGGCCAGGACTGCGAGCGTTTCAACTTGTTGCACCCCGAAGGCACACAACGCACCTCATTTGTGGCCCAGCAGTTGGAAAAACATGCCGGCCCAGTGGTGGCTTCCACCGACTACATGAAGGCTTACGCTGAGCAGATTCGCTCCTTCATTCCTAAGGGCCGTACCTACAAAGTGCTCGGTACCGATGGTTTTGGCCGCAGTGATTTCCGCTCTAAATTGCGTGAACACTTTGAGGTCAACCGCCACTACATTGTGGTCGCTGCCCTCAAAGCGCTCAGCGAAGACGGCACGGTGCCGGTGTCGCAAGTGGTGCAAGCCATTGCCAAATACGGCATCAAGACCGACAAGGTCAATCCGCTTTACGCCTAAAAAAAGAACAAGGAGACCAGCATGTCTATCGTAGAAATTAAAGTTCCTGATATTGGCGACTTCGATGAAGTCACCGTCATTGAGTTAATGGTCAAAGTGGGCGATACGGTCAAGGCCGATCAATCACTGATCACCGTGGAGTCCGACAAGGCGTCGATGGAAATTCCATCCAGCCACGCCGGTGTGGTCACTGGCTTCAAGGTTGCCTTGGGTGACAAGGTGAAACAGGGCTCGGTGGTGTTGATGCTTGAAGCGGAGGGCGCTGTGGCTTCTGCTGCCGTTGCCGCACCTGCACCCCAAGCCGCTACTGCTGCCCCCGTGGCTCAAGCGCCCGTAGCTGCTGCTTCCCCAGTGGCTGCTGCGGCCAGTGCTGGCCCTATTGAAGTGCGTGTGCCTGATATTGGCGACTTCAAAGACGTCGCTGTGATCGAGATCATGGTGAAGCTGGGTGACAACATCCGTGTCGAGCAATCTTTGATCACGGTCGAGTCTGACAAAGCGGCGATGGAGATTCCTTCTTCGGCTGCGGGTGTGCTCAAGGAACTCAAAATCAAGGTCGGCGACAAGGTCAACATTGGTGATTTGCTGGCTATTTTGGAAGGCGTGGTGCCTGCGGGTGCCGCTGCCGTGGCCGTGGCGGCCGTGGCTGCGCCTGTACTGGCTGCACCTGTGGTTGCTGCCGCAAGTGCGCCTGCTGTGGCCACTGTTGCCGCTGCCGCGCCAGCGCATAACCCCAGCGCCTTGGCCGTGGGCTTGCCCCATGCGTCTCCTTCCGTGCGCAAGTTTGCCCGCGAACTCGGTGTGCCTTTGAATGAAGTCAAAGGCAGTGGCCTCAAAGGCCGCATCACCGATGCAGATGTGCAATCGTTTACCCGTTCCGTGATGAGCGGTGCGGTGCAAACCCTGGCGGCTGCGGCGCAAGCCAAACCTGCCGCTGGTGGCAATGATGGCGCTGGCCTGGGCTTGATTCCCTGGCCGAAGGTCGATTTCACCAAGTTTGGTCCGATTGAGCGTAAGGAAATGTCGCGCATCAAGAAGATCAGTGGTGCCAACTTGTTGCGCAACGCCATCATGATTCCCGCGGTCACCAACCATGACGACTGCGATATTACGGATCTGGAAGCTTTCCGTGTTTCGACCAATAAAGAGAACGAAAAGTCGGGCGCCAAAGTCACCATGCTGGCCTTCTTGATCAAGGC
>CAIMHL010000096.1 GCA_903840825.1 uncultured beta proteobacterium | reverse complement strand
TTTCGTCATCGTCAGCGAGCTCGATCTTGATTTGGCACAAGGCTTTACGGTCTTGACGGGCGAGACCGGTGCAGGCAAATCGATATTGGTCGATGCCCTGCAACTCGTCACCGGGGGTCGGGCGGATGTGGGGGTGATCCGTGAGGGCGCAAGCCGGACGGATGTCAGTGCAGAGTTTGATACTTCCACTGCCCTCTCTGCCTGGCTTGACGCCTCAGGCTTTGAAATGGGTGACAACCTCTTGCTGCGCCGCACTCTTGACACCCAGGGCAAGAGCCGCGGATGGATCAATGGAAGTCCAGCCACGGCCACCCAATTGCGAGAAATTGGCGAGCAGCTGCTCGACATTCATGGCCAGCACGCGTGGCAGAGTCTGACCCGCCCGGAGGCGGTCAGGGGACTTTTGGACGCCTATGCCCGCGTATCAACTACGGTGTTGAGTCAACTTTGGCACCGCTACCGTGAAGCCCAAAATGAGCTGACGCGCGCTCTGGCAGCGCGCGAGACACTGCAGCGGGAGCGAGAACGTCTGGCTTGGCAAATTGGGGAGGTCGGCAAGTTGGGGCCGCAGCCCGATGAGTGGGAAGAACTCAATACAGAACATGGCAGATTGTCCAACGCCCAAGCGCTGCTGGATGCTGCGCAGGGAGCGCTTCTGAGCCTGAACAACGAGGATGGCGGCGCACTGGCTGCACTTTATAGCGCCCAACAAGCGCTACAACAACAAGAGCACGTTGAGCCCTATTTTAAAGGGCTAGGTGAGGTTTTAGCTTCAAGTTTGGCACAGGTTGAAGACGCTGTTCATTCATTACGCACCTACCAGCGCAAAACCGAGCTTGACCCGCAACGCCTGAGTGAGCTCGATGAACGCATGGCTTTGTGGCTATCTCTGGCCAGACGCTACAAGCGGTTGCCCGCCGAGGTGCCGCAACTCCTCCTGGCCTGGAAAGAAGAACTTGCCAGGCTTGATGCTGCGGTTGATTTGGCGGCGTTGGAGTCCAAGCAGGCCAAGGGGCTTGAAGACTATTTGAAAGAGGCTCGGGACATTTCAAAAGCCCGGACTAAAAATGCGCCTCTGTTGGCTAAAGCCATTACACAGGCCATGCAGGGCTTGGGCATGCAAGGCGGGCAATTCGAAGTGACGTTGCAAAAACTGGAGGCCCCCTCTCAAAGCGGCCTGGAAGAAGTGAGTTTTTTGGTGGCCGGACATGCCGGCAGCACGCCCCGCCCAGTCAACAAAGTAGCCTCGGGGGGTGAGTTGTCGCGCATGGCCTTGGCCATTGCTGTCACCACCAGCCAATTGGGAACCGCGCAAACCCTGCTATTTGACGAAGTGGACTCCGGTGTGGGGGGGGCTGTGGCTGAAACGGTGGGGCGCTTAATGAAGCAACTCGGTGTGGATCGGCAGGTTCTGGCCGTCACGCACCTGCCTCAGGTAGCCGCTTGCGCCGACCAGCACTTGGTGGTGGCCAAGCAACTGATTGACCGCGTGACGGTGAGTTCGGTCACGGCGGTTGCAGGCGAAGCAAGGGTGGTGGAACTGGCCCGGATGCTTGGGGGCGAGCGCGTGCTAGGCACCTCAATGGCCCACGCCCGGGAAATGTTGGACGCGAAAGATTGATGGGATGAACACGGACATTATGGAATTGCAAATTATTCTGATCACCGGAATGTCAGGCTCCGGCAAGTCAGTGGCCCTGCATGCGCTGGAAGATGCCGGCTTTTTCTGCGTGGACAACCTGCCGCCTGAACTGCTGGTGCCCTTCGTTGCGCTTGAAAAAGCCAATAAAGCCAGCCGGGTGGCCATCGCCATGGACGTGCGCACGGCGACTTCCCTGCCCTTGCTGCCGGAACAACTGGCCGTTCTAAAAAGCCAAGGTATTTCAGTCAAATCACTCTTTTTGGACGCCACCACAGGCACATTGGTGAGGCGTTACTCGGAAACGCGGCGCAAACACCCGCTCTCGCAGTTCAACCCTGACCGACCTGAAACTGACCAGCGCCGTGCCTTGGTCGATGCCATTGAGCACGAACGTGAATTACTGGCCGAACTGAGAGAAAAAGCACATGTCATCGACACCAGCATCATCCGGCCATCGCAACTGCAAGGCTACGTCAAGTCGTTGATCACCACATCGGGCGAGCAATTGACGCTCGTGTTTGAATCCTTCGCATTCAAGCGGGGGGTGCCGGGCGATGCAGACTATGTTTTTGACGTTCGTATGCTGCCCAACCCGCACTATGAGCCCGAGTTGCGTCACTTGACAGGCCGGGATGCGCCGGTTGCGGCCTTTTTGCAAGAACAAGCCGAAGTGACTCAAATGCTGGAGCACATTCAGTTGTTTTTGAACCATTGGCTAGCGGCCTTGGCCCGTGATCATCGGAGCTATGTCACCGTAGCTATCGGGTGCACGGGCGGACAACACCGTTCTGTCTACTTGGTGGAGCAATTGGTCAAGCTGTTTTCGGACCAGTGGGTCACCCTCAAACGCCACCGGGAACTGGAAGCGCTTTAAGCCATTAATAATTTTCGGATAGGCGCGGGCAAGCCCAATGCCAACCAGTCATCAGCAGCAAACCACACGCCGTCCAGCTTCGGGGTATCCGAAGCCATTAATGGCCACTTCACCACATGCAAATGCAGGTCCTTGTGGGTCAGCACATGGATAAATGCGGGGGCATCGACCAAAGCACCCCTGCAACCTTCCGGAAGCGCTGCCTCCAATGCACCGCGACTGTCAAATAAGGGCAAACAATAAAGACCAGCCCAAACGCCTGGTGTAGGCCGCTTGCTCAGTAAAACGCCCCCCTCCCGGGTCTGCGCCTGGAGCAACCAAATGGACTGCGCACTGCGTTTGAGTTTGCGTGTTTTTACCGGGAAACGCTCGGGCTGCCCCTCTTTGAATGCCACACAGCCGGAGGCCACCGGGCAGCGCTCACATTTGGGTTTTCTTTGGGTGCAAATCGTCGCACCCAAGTCCATTACGCCTTGCGTGTAGCGCGCCATGGTCACATGAAGCTCGACTTTGGGCAACAGCAACGTTGCCTCTTCCCACAGCTTTTTCTCGTTGACCGTGCTGGCTAGATCGGCGTCAAAACCCAGCACACGGGTCAGCACGCGTTTGACGTTCCCATCCAAAATGGCAACACGCTCTGAAAAACACAAAGAGGCAATCGCCGCCGCCGTTGAGCGGCCAATGCCAGGCAAGGTTTGGAGGATTTGCGAAGTGGCAGGAAAAGCACCTTGGTGCACATTCACGACGTCAACCGCGCAGCGGTGCAAGTTACGGGCGCGGCTGTAGTAGCCCAAGCCACTCCACAGCCCCAGCACTTCATCCAACGAGGCATTGGCCAATGAAGCCACATCAGGAAATGCAGCCAAAAACCGAGGGAAATACTCCAAAACTGTTGAAACCTGCGTCTGCTGCAACATAATTTCAGACAACCAGACCCGGTAGGGGTCACGGGTGTTTTGCCAAGGCAAGTCATTGCGACCATGGATTTTTTGCCACTGCACCACCTGGTTTGAAAAATTTGAATTCACGTCTTATTTCTGGCAGTTTGGGCAGTAAAAAGTCGATCGCTGCCCTTGCTTGATGGATTTGATGGGGGTTGCGCAGACGCGACATGGCTGTCCCTCGCGAGCGTAAACCATGGCCTCAAGTTGAAAATGGCCTGCATCGCCGTTGGCGCTGGAGAAATCGCGCAGCGTGCTCCCACCTTTTTCTACGGCACGTGCCAAAACCGTCTTGATCGCCGTGTGCAGCTTTTGTACGCGCGGGAGGGTCAGCCGTGAAGCGCTTATGGTGGGCCGAATGCCCGCCATAAACAAGGCTTCAGAGGCATAAATATTGCCGACACCGACCACCACATCTCCGGCAAGTAGCACTTGCTTGATGGCCGATTTGCGTCGCTTTAATCCGGCGTGAAATTGTGTCAGGTCAAAATCTTCTGACAGCGGCTCCATGCCTAATTTGCCCAGTAACTTTTGGGCAATAGGGTCGTTTTCACTGCCCGCATAGACCACGGCACCAAATCGGCGCGGATCATTCAAGCGCAGTGTGCCGTGGGTAGTCACCATCTCGAAATGGTCGTGCTTGCCGGATTCGGGCAGGTTCCGGGCAAAGCTCAAACTTCCCGACATCCCCAAATGCACCAAAAGCAGGCCCTGATCAAGGTCAAGCAATAAGTATTTACCTCTGCGGCGAACCGCCAATACAGTTCTCCCTTCGAGCTGAGT
>CAIMHL010000095.1 GCA_903840825.1 uncultured beta proteobacterium | reverse complement strand
TCCGACGGTGGTATGGCGTATGGCTCGTACTGTACTACTGAGCGTTGCCGAGTTCGACGCGGCCGTCGAGTCGGCGATCGCCTTCCTCGGGCGGCAGATGTGAATGTCGCTCAAAACAGCCAGCGGGCTGTCGTTGCCCATGGAGCCCAAGGCTTCTTCGCCGCCCACGGCCATCGGAGCAATCAGGAATTTCAGGTCTTCTTGCGTGAAGCCAAACGCTTGCTGGCGGTCCAGCAGACTCACCACGCTCTCGGAGGCGGATGCAGGCTCACCGCCACCCACCACGTCGTCCAGGCGAATGCGCAGGTTCTCGATCCACTGCTTGTACGGTTTGCTGTTGGCCAGTGTGGCCTTGATTTCTTCGTCCTCGACCATGCGGCCCTGTTCCAGGTCAATCAGGAACATCTTGCCAGGCTGCAGGCGCCATTTGCGCACAATCTTGTTCTCAGGGAAAGGCAAGACGCCCGACTCGGAGGCCATCACGACCAAGTCGTCATCGGTGATGCAGTAACGCGAAGGGCGCAGGCCATTGCGGTCCAGCGTAGCGCCAATTTGGCGGCCATCGGTGAACACGATGCTGGCGGGACCATCCCACGGCTCCATCATGGCGGCATGGTATTCGTAAAACGCCTTGCGACGCTGGTCCATCGTGGTGTGCTGCTCCCAAGGCTCGGGAATCATCATCATCACGGCCTGGCTGATGGGGTAGCCGGCCATCGTGAGCAACTCTAAACAGTTGTCAAAGGTGGCAGTGTCGGACTGGTCGGCAAAGCTGATGGGGTACAACTTTTGCAAGTCGGCGCCCAGCACGGGAGACGACATCACGCCCTCACGCGCCTTCATCCAGTTGTAATTGCCCTTGACGGTGTTGATCTCGCCGTTGTGCGCCACATAACGGTACGGGTGAGCCAAGGGCCACTCGGGGAAAGTGTTGGTCGAAAAACGCTGATGCACCAAGCCCAGGGCTGACACGCAACGCACGTCTTCCAGGTCTTTAAAGTAAACACCCACCTGATCGGCCAGCAACAAACCTTTGTAAACCACAGTGCGGCTCGACATGCTGGGCACGTAATATTCTTTGGAGTGCGTCAGCTTCAATGCCTGAATGTTGGCACTGGCCGTCTTGCGAATCACGTACAGCTTGCGCTCCAGCGCGTCTTGCACGATCACATCGTTGCCACGGCCAATGAAGACTTGCTTTAGCACGGGCTCTTTGGCGCGCACGGTGGGCGACATCGGCATGTCGCGGTTCACCGGCACATCACGCCAGCCCAGCAAAACCTGGCCTTCGGCCAAAATGGCCCGCTCCATCTCCTGCTCGCAAGCGAGGCGGGAAGCACATTCTTTGGGCAAAAACACCATGCCAACACCGTATTCACCGGGCGGTGGCAAGGTCACGCCTTGGGCGGACATTTCTTCGCGGTAAAGCGCATCGGGCAGCTGAATCAGGATACCGGCGCCGTCGCCCATCAACTTGTCTGCACCGACCGCACCCCGGTGGTCCAGGTTTTCAAGAATCTTCAGCGCGTTTTTAACGATGTCGTGCGACTTGAGACCCTTGATGTGCGCCACAAAGCCCACACCGCAAGCATCATGCTCTTGGGTTGAAGAATATAAACCGTGTTCGTTGAGATGCTTGATCTCTGCAGCCGTCGTCATGGCGCGCTCCTAAAAATAGCTAAGGGATGAGAATACTGCATTGCAACAAAAGTGCCAAGCAGAACAATGAGGGTCAGATTCCAATTGTTTTCGCCTTCATTGCAGCCATTAACAATTGGGGACATATCAAATTTGATAGCTTGTTAAGCATGTATTTATTGATATATCGCCCTATTTAGCTATAAATTTTTGATGGCAAATGGCCGGCCCGGGCTGGTTTTACTCACGCGGCGCTCGGTTCTTTTTTGCAAGTCCGCCACAAAATCAGGCTCGCCCAGCGCCCAACCGCTCAAGGCCGAGTCGGTCAGCGCCGCTTGCTGCACCGAGGTGATGCCGCTTTGCACCAATTCGGCGTAAGCCGCCTCGCGCGCAAAAGGCGTATTGCCCAAGGCCCAAAATCTACCTTGCTTAATGGGCACTTCGCCTTCAAGAAGTTGCTTCTTCTTTTCTTCTGCTGACATTCCACCAGGAATTAAACCTGCGCCTAATGCGTGTACCT
>CAIMHL010000094.1 GCA_903840825.1 uncultured beta proteobacterium | reverse complement strand
TGGCGGCGGTGATTACGGCAAGCCCAGTGACTTTTTACTGCTATCGCCTAAAGACCAGATCGTTGTCGTGGACTCTCTTCGGGATATCTCTTTATGGGCTGCTCCCTTGCCGGGCGTTTCTTCTTTGTACGACCGTGCCGTTAAAGGTTGGCGTGGATCAGGCACATCGACAAGCAGTTTCGGCACCGAGCAGTGGGAAACCTATGTGAGTGTGCCAACTGCAGATTGGTTGTTGGTCGGGCGGGTTTCGGCTAGTCAGATACTTTCTGTGTTTGATGAGTCTATGGCTGTGCTGGCGTGGCTCAACTTGGCGGCTATCCTCATCACCTGTTCTTTTATCGCGTTGTTTATTTGGGTGGTGTTGAAACCCCTGAAAAATATGACCCATAAAGTCCATTCAATGGCGGCAGGAGATATTCCTCTGCAGAAATTGCCGGTGGTGCATGAGGACGAAGTGGGCAGTTTGGTTCAGAGCTTTAACTTGTTGGTTGATCAATTGCACGAAACCCAGGGCCGACTCAAACATTTGGCCCACCATGATCCCTTGACCGAATTGCCCAACCGAAGATTGTTTACGGCAGACTTGGCGCATAGCTGTGCACTGGCCATGCGCCAGTCCAGTTCACTGGCTTTGTTGTTTATTGATTTGGATGGATTCAAGGGTATTAATGACCGCCATGGACATGGTATAGGCGATCAGTTGCTCAAGCAGGTTGCGGAACGTTTGAATGAGGGCATTCGAAAATCTGACCGAGTAGCCCGTTTGGGTGGCGATGAGTTTGCGCTTGTGTTGATGGACTGCAAAGAGCGCGAAAATCTGGTGGCTATGGCCAGAAAGTGGATTAACAGACTGTCTGCGCCTTATTTGATTGTGGGTCGTGAAATCAACATTGGGGCCAGCATTGGCATTGGGATTTTCCCAGAACATGCTACTGATATTGAAACTTTAATTGCCAAGGCAGACGCCGCCATGTTTGAAGCCAAGCGGGCAGGGGCTAATACTTATTGCTTTGTCGGCGGATAAGTTTATATCTTTTTCCTTGTGTTGGCCTGTAATAATGGTGTGATGAAATCCCAAGTTCAGATCCTCCTTGCCAGCACTGGCCCGGTGGTCACACTTATTCGTCAACAGTTACCGCAGGCTATGGCGGTCTATGCCTTTGGCAGCCAGGTCCAGGGCACGGCCAACGCGCAGAGCGACCTTGATCTGGCGGTTTTGGTGGCGGGCTACGCTGACCCCCTGGTTTTGTGGGCTTTGGCAGGTGAGTTGTCAGACACCGTGGCGTGCCCGGTTGATCTGCTAGACCTGCGCGCCGCCTCCACCGTCATGCAATACCAGGTGATCACGGGTGGGCAGTGCCTGTGGTCCGCAGGCTTGCCGGTGGGCCTCTTTGAATGCTATGTGTTGAGCGAAAAAACAGCTCTAGAGGAGGCCCGTGCGCCCCTGATAGCCGATATCAAATCAACTGGAACTATTTATGGCAGATGATGTGTTGGTCAATAAAGCGGCCACGGTAGAGCGTTGTGTAGCTCGCGCGCTTGAGGAATACAACGCAGCCCCCGATACTTTTTTGACCGATTTCACCCGCCAGGATGCGGCCATTTTGAATGTTCAACGTGCTTGCGAGGCAGTGCTGGACATGGGGCAACACCTAGTGCGACGTGAGAAATTGGGCGTTCCGCAAAGTGCCCGTGATGTGTTCGCGTTGCTGGTCCAAGGCCAGTGGATTGAGGCGCCGCTAGCTGATGAACTTAAGCGCATGGTGGCGTTTCGCAATATTGCCGTGCATGACTACCAAAACCTGCTGCTGCCGATTTTGGTGAACGTCATCACGCAGCACTTGAATGAGTTTCTTGAGTTCACCCGGATTGTTTTGAAGCGCGATTAATCTTTGACTCTTTTGCAGCGCTAGCAGTCGTACACGTCCATTTGCAGGGCCGATGCCACCGGGGTAAATGCTTTCGCGGATGTCCCCCGCCCTGTGGGGCTCCTCCTTGATTCCGCTGCAGCATGCACCCCAGCGTCATCGGCAGCCAATTGTGTTGGCGCGCAATGACTCAACAACCTTTGATCACCAACAACGTCTCAGGACTCAGGCCGATGTGGCGCTCGGCGTGGTGAGATCAAGAAGGAGCCCTAGAGGGCGGAGGACACGAACGGCGCTGAGTGCCACGCCGGCCTGAGTCCCGAAGTGCCTGCGCCTTAACGAGTCTGGAATGCCTCCAATCTCTGCATCACCATCTTCCAAAGTCGCGTGATGACGGTCCACTATGGGTCTTTATGCAGCCACACGGTGCCGTGCATAGGGTGAGTGAATTCCTTACAAGCTAAACTCAAAATCCACAACCGTTTTTCAAACCCATTAGCTCCGCCCCCCCAAACCTCACCCCAAAATAGCCGCGCCCTTAATCTGCGCAAACAGCGCCAGCCCGGGCTTTAAGCCCAGCACCATGGCCGAGCGCTGGGTGATGCGGGCCAGCAAGGGGGTGCCACCCACGTCCAAAGACACCATCGTTTGTCCCGGGCTGTCGGTTGACAACGCGGTGACGGTGGCCGGGAGGATATTCAAAATACTGCTGCCGCTTTGGCGTGCCAGGGTCAGGCTCACATCGCGCGCTTGCACGCGAATGCGCAATGTATGGCCTACAGCTGTTGCTTGCTGAGGGACGAGCAAAGCCCCGCCTTCAAACTGCACCGTGGTCAAGTGGTCGTCAGGGTGGTGACTTTGCACGGTGGCGGTGATGACGGCACCGGCGGTGTCGCCATGGGCCAAAGGCAAGTCAAGCCGCACCAACAGTTCGCGCGTCGGCCCGGTGGCCACCACGCGACCGGCCTCCAGCAGCACCAAATGGTCCGCCAGGCGGGCGACTTCATCGATGGCGTGGCTGACATAAAGAATGGGGATGTTGAGTTCGGTGTTCAGCGTTTCCAGGTAGGGCAATATCTCGGCTTTTCGGCGGACGTCCAGGGCAGCCAGGGGTTCGTCCATGAGCAGCAAGCTCGGGCTGGTGGCCAGGGCACGGGCAATCGCCACGCGTTGGCGTTCACCGCCAGAGAGGGTGTCGGGCGCTCGGTCCATCAGGGCGCCAAGCCCCAGCAGCGTGACGGCTTGGTCCAGTGACACCCGGCGGTCTTTTTCCGCAATGCGCGCCATGCCAAAGCTGATGTTTTGGGCGACGCTCAAGTGCGGGAACAGCTTGGCATCTTGAAACACATAGCCCAGGGCGCGCTGGTGTACGGGCACCCACACTTGGGCGTCATCGTTTTGCCAGACGGCGCCGTTGACTTGAATGAGGGATCTGTGATCGGCGTCGCTGCGGGCCAAACCGGCGATCACCCGCAGGCAGCTGGTTTTGCCCGAGCCTGAGGGGCCAAACAAGGCCGTGGTGCCGCGTCCCGGCAAATCAAGTGCCACGTCCAGCGAAAAACCGGGGTGGCTGAGTTTGAAGTGGGCTTGAATGCCGGATGGATGGGTGTTCACGGCTTCCCCCCCTTGGGGCGCCGACCGGAGGGGTTCAGCGTGTAGAGGATGAGCAAAGTAGCAAATGAAAACAGCAGCATGCCCGCCGCCAGCCCGTGGGCCTGGGTGTATTCCAGGGCTTCAACGTGGTCGTAAATTTGCACCGAAAGCACGCGGGTTTTATCGGGGATGTTGCCGCCCAGCATCAGCACCACGCCAAACTCACCCACCGTGTGCGCAAACCCCATCACAGTGGCAGTGAGGTAGCCGGGACGTGCCAGCGGCAAGACAACATTCAAAAAAGTATCCAGGGGCGAGGCGCGCAGGGTGGCCGCCGCCTCCAGCGGTGATTCGCCGATGGCTTCAAAAGCATTTTGCAGGGGCTGCACAACAAAGGGCAGCGAGTAAAAAACCGAGCCCACGACCAAACCCGCAAAAGTAAAAGGCAGCAGTCCCAGACCCACTCCTTGGGTGAGTTGGCCACCCCAACCTTGGGGGCCGAGAGTGATCAGCAGGTAAAACCCGATGACTGTGGGGGCAAAACAAGCGGCAAGGCCACCAGCGCACTGACCGGTTTTTTTAGCCAGCTGCCGGTGCGAGCCAGCCACCAGGCCAGCGGCGTGCCCAGCAGCAATAGCACCACGGTGGTCACGGTGGCCAGCTTCAGGGTAAGGGTGACCGCGCCCCAGTAAGGCGCACTCAAAAGGCTGGGCAGCAGATCAGACATGGGTG
>CAIMHL010000093.1 GCA_903840825.1 uncultured beta proteobacterium | reverse complement strand
CCGGTACGCGGCTTTGCGGTGGTGCACTGTCTGGGCATTTTGACCAGCATGTTCTCTGGCGTGTTCTTCTCGCGTGGTCTGGTCAACCTTTGGTACGGCCGTCAAAACAAGCTCAAGAGTGTGTCGATTGGCACCATTTGGCGTCCTGAGGAAAAGTAATCATGGAATTTTTCAAAATCAAACGCGACATTCCGTTCATGCGGCATGCGCTCGTTTTCAACCTTATCTCCCTGGTGACCTTTCTGGCGGCGGTGTTCTTTCTGTTTAGCCGGGGTCTGCATTTGTCGGTGGAATTTACCGGCGGCACCTTGATGGAGGTGAGCTACTCGCAACCCGCTGACTTGAACGCGGTGCGCAATGTGGTGGCCAAGCTTGGGCTCACCGATGTGCAGGTGCAAAACTTTGGCACCGCGCGCGATGTGATGATTCGCTTGCCGGTGCAAAAAGGTGTGAGCTCCGCTCAGCAAAGCGTGCAGGTCTTGGCCGCGCTCAAAGCAGCCGATGCTTCGGCTGTGATGCGCCGCACCGAATTTGTTGGGCCTCAGGTGGGGGACGAACTGGCTGTTGACGGACTCAAGGCATTGGCCTTTGTGGTGGTCGGCATCATGCTGTATCTGGCTATTCGCTTTGAGTGGAAATATGCGGTGGCCGCCATCATTGCCAACTTGCACGATGTGATCATTATTCTGGGCTTTTTTGCATTCTTCCAATGGGAGTTTTCATTGCCCGTACTGGCTGCGGTGCTGGCGGTGCTGGGCTACTCGGTGAACGAATCGGTGGTTATTTTTGACCGTATTCGTGAGAATTTCCGGCGCTTTCGCAAGATGAATTCCCAGGAAATCATTGATAACGCCATCACCTCGACCATCAGTCGCACCATCATCACGCACGGCTCGACGCAAATCATGGTGCTCTCCATGCTGTTTTTTGGCGGCGCTACCCTGCACTATTTCGCTATGGCGCTCACCATCGGGATTTTGTTCGGCATCTACTCCTCGGTGTTTGTCGCGGCCTCCATTGCCATGTGGCTGGGCATTCAGCGCGAAGACCTGATCAAGGGCGGCGGCAAAAAGGACGAAGACCCCAACGACCCCAACTCAGGCGCAATGGTCTAAAGAGTTGGCCATCAGGCCGAACCGATGCGCTGGAAAAGCCCGCCCGGCAAGCGGGCAACCAGCCCATCCAGCTCCAGCGTCATCAACTGGGCTTGCAACTCTGAGGCGTCCAGGTGACAACGGGCCTGCAAGGCGTCCAGTCCCACAGGATCAAAGCCCAGAGCACTGAGCAAAGCATTTTCAGTACCAAATAGGTCTCCAAGGCCCTCTGGCTGTGCTAGAGCAGCTACTAAATAAGTAGCGGCCAAAGGCCTCTCGCTGATCTTCATTTCTTCCAAAACATCTTGCGCTGACTCCACCAGCTTGGCGCCCTGCTTGATCAGGGCGTGGCAGCCCCGTGCCTGGGAGGAATGGATGGAGCTAGGAATTGCAAAGACCTCCTTGCCCTGTTCGGCCGTGAGGTTCGCCGTGATTAGCGAACCAGATTTCAACGCCGCCTCCACCACCAGCGTGCCCTGAGCCAGGCCGGCAATCAGGCGGTTGCGCCGGGGAAAGTTGCTGGACAAAGGCGGCGTACCCAAAGGGTATTCACTCATCAGCAACCCATGCTGGGCAATGCGGTGGGCCAATTCGCGGTTTTCCCTGGGGTAGACCCGGTCCAGGCCTGTACCCACCACCGCGACGGTGGCAAGCCAGACGTCGCTGGGCTTAACGCTGTCCAGCGCGCCTTCGTGGGAGGCAGTGTCCACACCCAGCGCCAAGCCTGAGACGACGGTT
>CAIMHL010000092.1 GCA_903840825.1 uncultured beta proteobacterium | reverse complement strand
CGAGCACGAAAATTGCAGGCCCCGGTGTTGCAGTTGGAGGATGGTGGGGTGTGGGTGACATTTGCGTTTGTGCCAGTCAAAGCCCTGGTGAGGGGTGAAAAGTGGGGTGAAAAGTGGGGTGAAAAGTGGGGTGAAAAGGCCACCGCCACCCGCCTGGCATTGATGAATGCCATGCGCCGCAACCCGCAAATCAGCACCGCAGCGCTAGCGGCTGAAGTGGGTATGGTATCCACCAGCGGGGTCGAAAAACATTTGAAAGCCCTGCGCGAAGCCGGATGCATCCGCCGCGCAGGCCCGGCCAAATGCGGCACCTGGGTTGTGATGGCGGATATTTTGTGACTGAACAAGCCGGCCATACGCTACGCAGCCGCACTGGTCAGCCTGTCAGCGTCAACTACTTCGCCAAGCCCTAAATTTCCAAGCCCTAGCCCGCTTGGCGCGCCAGCAGCATCGCGTCGCCGTAGCTAAAGAATCGGTACTCTTGGGCAATGGCGTGGCGGTACAAGCCCATGATGTGCTCATAGCCTGCAAACGCGCTCACCAGCATCATCAGGCTTGATTTAGGCAGGTGAAAGTTGGTGATCAGCAGGTCGATGAGCTTGAACTCAAACCCCGGGGTGATAAAAATTTGCGTGTCGCCACTGGTCAGGCCGCTTTGCGCCCACGACTCCAGCGTGCGCACCGTGGTGGTGCCCACCGCCACCACGCGACCACCGCGAGCCTTGCATTCGGCAATGGCAACTTGGGTTTCCAGCGGCACGTCATACCACTCGCTGTGCATTTGATGCTCGGCCAAATTTTCAGTTTTGACGGGCTGAAACGTCCCCGCACCCACATGCAGCGTGACGTGTGCGCGCGCCACGCCCATCGCATCAATAGCGCCCAGCAGGGCTTCATCAAAATGCAGCGCAGCCGTGGGGGCGGCCACTGCGCCGGGGTTTTTGGCAAACACGGTCTGGTAGCGCGACACGTCATCCGCTGAATCATCGTGCTTGATATAGGGGGGCAGCGGCACATGGCCGTGCAGCGCCATCAAGGTGTGCGGGTCGTCGCCTGCGTCGTTGGATAGCACAAAGCGAAACATCGCGCCCTCGGCATCCGGCCAGCGGCCCAAGAGCGTGGCGCGCAAATTGTCATGCGTACCAGGTGCTCCGACCAGCGCCACGGTGGTTCCCACCTCGGGCTTTTTGCTCACCCGCATGTGTGCCGCCACCTGGTTGCCGCCCAGCACGCGCTCAATCAAGAGTTCCAGTTTCCCGCCTGTGGGCTTCTCGCCAAACAGGCGGGCGTTAATCACCTTGGTGTCGTTGAATACCACCAAATCGCCTTTTTTAAGCAACTGGGGCAAGTCACGAAAAATGCGGTCGGTGGGGGTGGTTTGGGTCCCGTCGAGCAGTTTTGAGCCGCTGCGCTCTGGGGCAGGGTGCTGCGCAATCAGCGCTTCAGGCAGTACAAAGTCGAAGTCGCTGAGGGTGTAAGTGCGGGGAGTTGAGGGCGAAGAAGTAGGCATAGTGCTTGAGGGTTGGACAAACCCGTACCAAGTTGGATAAAGAGCGCGATTGTCGCAGCCTTGAAAAAAGTTAAACTGGCGCGTGATAGCATATTGGTGCTTTAACACCAAAACAAGGATTGTTTATGAGCCGTTTAACCATCACGCTTTCTGAGCCCCGTTACCGGGCGCTTAAAGAAGCCGCCGCTCAGCGCGATAAAACCATTGGCCAACTGATCGATGAAAGCCTGGACTTTTACGGCATCAAGTCGCGGGAACAGGCGCTTGATCTGGTGCGCCGCGCCAGAACGGGCAGTGCGCTGAATGAAGAGCAGGCACTCACCTTGGCGCAAGAAGAAGTGCACGCCATGCGCCACCCCGCGTGAACCGCTACTTTGTGATCGACACCAACGTGCTGGTCGCCGGGTTGCTCACCGCTCATGCGGACTCACCGGTAGCGCGCATCTTGGACGGCATGCTCACCGCCGCCTTCCCTTTTGTGGTGTCTGAGGCTTTGCTGGCCGAATACCACGCGGTCTTGGTGCGCCCCAAACTGTGCAAACTACACGGCTTGTCGGTGGCCGAGATTGATCTCATCCTGACCGATATTGCCCGCCACGCCATAGTGCTGAACCCGTCCAGTGAGATAAATAATCATGTGGCCCCGGATTTGGGCGACCAGTTTTTGTGGGACTTACTTGCCGCCCGTGCCGATTTGGTGCTGGTCACTGGCGACAAACTGCTGCTGCAAGATGCATTGATGCAAGACCGGGTGATCTTGCCGCACACTTTTGTGGCGCAGTGGGGGCACTGAGGGCCTAGTTGCTTGCGATATAGCGCTGTTAAAAAAGAAGCTTGTTAAGCACGTATTTAAACGGCTAGAGCACTAAATCGCTTAAATTAAGCGCTGCCAACTTTTTAGCCACCTTAACTGATAAGCCACTGTTCAAGCACTTCGCGATTTGGTGTTGGACGGTCGGGCCGCATTGATAGGGGCTATACGACAAGAATTGTTCAGCGGCATCAAAACACTAACTCAGTTCGATACGCTCAAAACCCGCTTGATGGCATTTGACAACATCGCCTTGACCCTGCAAGACTACGAAGTGGCAGCCCAATCATTCAACACCTGCCGCGCCAACGGTGTCCAAGGTTCAAACACCGATTTTTTGATTTGCGCTGTCGCCATCAACCACAGGTTGCCGTGTTTACCCTTGACCGAGACTTTGAGATGTATCGGCAGTGGCTTGATTTTGGGGTTTATCGGGGGTGATTCTTGCAATCGCTGATGTTGCCCATGCGGTTTTCAAGAGCTTTTGGCGGCGTGCAAAGGCGCGTCGGAGGGCTGCTGTGTGCGGCACAATCAAGCCATGTCTGCCTTTAAATCTTTTGTAGCCACCATCATGGACCAGTTTTTTGTGGTGGCTATTGCCGAAAAAATCAGTGCCATGGAGACGGCAGATTTTTTAAGCAAACGTGCCGCTCTGACTACGCCTGAGGCGGCTCAGGCCGCGTGGGATAAAGTGGGCACTCAGTCCGCATTGCCTGCTGATAGTTGGGTAAGCCAGGCTTCAAGCAAATAAACTCAAGCAGCCATGTCTGCCACTCCCCCCGCCAAACCCAAACCCCTAAGCGCGCCCCAAAAAGCGCTGCATAAACTCGGGCTTGACCGCCCGATTGACTTAGCGCTGCATTTGCCGCTTCGTTATGAGGACGAGACGCGCATCACGCGGCTGTGCGATGTGCGCGAGGGTGAGTCGGCGCAGATTGAGGCGGTGGTGACGGCGTGCGAGGTCAAGATCACGGG